>SLLJ01000201.1 GCA_007134165.1 Nitriliruptoraceae bacterium
TCCACCACGACGAGCCCATCCTGCACGCGGGGCGCCGGATCGGTCGGGTCACCAGCGGTGCCTACGGGTGGACGCTGGGCGGCGCCTGCGGCCTCGCCCTCATCGACGAGCACGAGGCGCGTCAGCTCGGCGACGAGCCGTGCAGCGTCACCGTCGACTGCGCGGGCACCCCGGTGCCGGCCACCCTGTCCCCCCGGCCCTTCTACGACCCGACCGGAGCGCGGCTGCACCGCACGTGAGCAGCGGCGCGCGGGGGAGGAGGCGGTTCCTGCGGGTCCGAGGTCCTCTCGAGCCGCAGGTCGCCCCCACGGGTGGGCGAGCTCGCGCCCGCTGCATGCTGAGTGGCTACAGGTCGAGTGCCCGGACCAGGAACGAGGCCATCTGGCCGCGTCGGACCGGATCGCCGGGGCGGAACAGCTCGTCCCCGCATCCCTGGGTGATGTCTGCCGCCACGAGCCGGTCGATGCTGCCGGCATGCGTCGAGTACGCGGCAACATCGGTGAAGTCCCCCGGTTCGGGGTCCGAAGCGATGGGACCGGCAGGGCAGGTGCCCCACACCGGACGTGAACCAGGCAGCGTCCATGCGCTCGCACCGGCATCGAACCCGGTGGGTGCCTCGGGGATGCCGCTCACGCACCACCTCGAGAGATCCTGGTTGAACGACGAGGCATCCCGGAACATGAGAAGCATGTGGTCGGCTGGGGGTCGCGGAGGCTGGTGGAATTGGAGACGCTGGAGACATCCCAGTTGCTGATGTCCCCGCTGAAGTCCTCATCGAACCGTTCCTGATGTTTCAACTTCTGTCTACGGCCGGTGGTGTGCCGGTCGTGGTGCCGATCATGACCACCGTGTGGTGGAAGCCGGCGCTCGTCGTCCCCGACCATCGCACGTCCATGGCGTCGCCCACGATCCTGCTGTGGCGCTCCGGCAGGTCGGAACTCGCCGTTCGCACCAAGGTTCAGTCGTCTCCCACTCCGCTGGGTCTGACCAGGATGTAGCTGCTGACGACGACTACCCAGGTGGGAAAGAGCAAGGTCACCCACAGGTTCAGGTTGACGATGAAGAGCATCAGCAGCGCCAGGAGGTAGGTCGTCGCAACCAGCCAGCGCGGCATCAGCCCGGTGCGAAGCCAGACGGTCCCGATCGACAGCATGAACACGGCGCCCATCCGCAGCGCGTACACGTTGCTGATCTGGAGCATCATCGCGCGACCGAACGCCGTGAGCCCGCGCTCCACGTCAACCCCCAGTTCGGTTCCGGAGCTGATCAGCAGCCCGCCGGCGATGGCGGAGGCGACGAACAGCATCGCCAGGAACACCAGCGCGCTCCCGAGCGCCACCGTGGCGAAGAAGCGATCCTCCAGCGCTCCGAGCCGATCGCGTACCACGCCCAGGAACCAGAGGAACGCGATCCCCGCGAAAGGCATCAACGTCAGTGCGAGCCGCACGCGCGTCCCCGCGAGACCTGTCCAGTCGACCGCGATCGAGGGATCGGCATCGAGCGCCGTACGGAACAGGATCAGGCTCGTCCCGAACAGCGCGGAGAACACGATGCCGGCGATGGCGGCGGCCCGGGGCGTCCGCAGCCGCCGGTAGGGCATCGCGGGCTGCTCATCCATGCTCATCTCCCGAGACAGGTTCGCCATGGATCCGACCGATCAGCGTTTGCGTCGACCGCCCTCGGTGGTGGGTGCTCCACCACTCTCGGGCCTGAGGCTCCGGGCAGTCCTCACCCGGATGGGGTGATGCCGGGCGAGGGGATGGCCCACACGCTGTCCGTCCTGGATCGACCCGGTCTTCACGTACCCCTGGGAGCGCCTCCTTGGAGTCGGGTGCGATGCCCTGCACGCAGCCGAGGGACCAGCGCCTTGACCACGACCGACGCGCCCAGCACCACCACCCGTGCCTGGCCCAGCGGACTGCGCACGCGGGCTCAGTCTGCCTCCGCGCTGGCCAACGGCGGGCCCTTCGGGATAACCCTCGATCCGCGAGCGCTGCTCGTGACGTTCGTCAAGATGGACGAACTTTCGTTCGAGTTCGCGCCCCTCGTACCGTGACGGCGGTGCAGCGGCCTCGATTCCGACGTGGTGGGGCCTCCAAGGACGTCACGGCCGGGATCACGCTCGGGCTGGTGAGCGTGCCGGATGGGCTCGCGATGGGCCTGCTGGCGGGGTTGAACCCGGTGGCCGGGCTGTACAGCTTCTTGGTGGGCACGTTGGCTGGTGCGGTCGCGACGAGCTCGGTGCTGATGTCGGTGCGGGCCACGGGTGCGATGGCGGTGCTCATCGCGGATGTGCCCGAGCTGCACGCCGCGCAGGACCCGGCCCGTGCGCTGGCGACGCTTGGCGTGCTGACGGGTGCGGTGATGCTGGTTCTCGGGGTGCTGCGCCTCGGGTCGCTGGTTCGGTTCGTGCCCAACGCGGTGCTCACCGGCTTCGTGAACGCGGTCGCGGTCAACATCGTGCTGGGTCAGCTCCCGAGCCTCACCGGGTACGACAGCAGCCGAGCCAACCGGCTCACCCGGGCGATCGACACGATCCTGAGCCCGTTCTCCCTCCACTGGCCCTCGGTGCTGATCGGCGTCGTCACGATCGTGCTGATCTTCGCGCTGGAGCGGACCCGCCTGCGTTCGCTGGGGCTGCTCGTCGCGGTGGCGGCCACCTCGGCGCTGACCGCCACCCTCGGAATGCTCGAGGGCGTTCTCCAACTGCGAGACATCGCCGACATCCCGGGCAGTCTGCCACGGCCGGTCCTGCCAGCTCTCGGGCTGGTCCCGACGCTGCTGCTGCCGGCGATCTCGCTGGCGTTCGTGGGCCTGGTGCAGGGCGCGGCGATCAGCCAGACCGTCCCCAACCCGGACGGCACGTTCCCCGACACCTCGGACGACTTCCGGGGCCAGGGCGTCGCCAACCTCGCTTCGGGGCTGCTGCGTGGTATGCCGGTGGGTGGGTCGATGTCCGCCACGGCGATCCTCACTGCGGCGGGGGCACGCAGTCGGCTCGCCAATGCGACCGCCGGGGTCGTGATCGCGCTGGCGATCCTGCTGCTGAGCGAGCTGGTCGCACTGGTCGCGATGCCGGCTCTAGCCGGTCTGCTCATCGTCGTCGGCTACCGGACCTTCAACGCCGAACGGGTGCTGCAGGTGTGGCAGACGGGCCGGACCCAGGCGACGGTGATGGCCACGACCTTCGTGCTCACGTTGATCGTGCCGTTGCAGTACGCGGTGCTCGTGGGTGTCGGTGTCTCGGTGATCCTGTACGTCGTTGGAGCGTCCAACCGGGTCCGGGTGGTGCGTCTGACGATCTCCGAGCCGGGCGTCTACCCGACGCAGACGGATCCACCCCTGAGCGTGGAGGCAGGTGACACCGTGATCCTGGCGGTCTACGGCAGCCTGTTCTTCGCCTCCGCCCCATTGTTCGAGCAGCAGCTGCCCGACGTCTCCACGGACGCTACCGGCGGTGCGGTCGTGCTCGCCCTGCGTGGGCACGAGGATCTGGGCAGCACCTTCCTGCAGGTGCTCGGCCGGTACCAGGACCGGCTCGAGGCCGGCGGCGGTCACCTGCTGCTTGCGGGCGTTGAAGGCCGCGCCATGACGCAGCTCAGCGACACCGGGATGCTGCAGCGGCTCGGTCCCGACAACGTGTTCCCGGTGACACCGACGCTCGGCGAGCCCGTACGTCGCGCGACGGAA
>SLLJ01000001.1 GCA_007134165.1 Nitriliruptoraceae bacterium
AGCGCCGATGCCCACGAGAAGTTCGTCCACGACTTCGTCGCCGCGTGGGACAAGGTCATGAACCTCGACCGGTTCGACACCGCCTGATCCGGTTCGTCGCCAACGTGCTGCGGCCCCCGTCTGCGGGCGGGGGCCGCGTGCTGCCTACTCGATGACGAGGTCCGAGCCGTCCTCGGTTTCGATCACGACCCGGCTCACGCGGTAGGTGCCGTCCTCATCGGGGTCGAGCTCGAGGTTCAGCCGGCCCGGGCGCAGGTCCATGGTGCCCGCGAACTGCTCGTCGCCTCGGCGCATGATGCGGACCATGACCGTGTCGGCGATCGCCGCGTCGACCTCGTCCTCGCTGACGCCGAGGAAGCTACGCGCCTGAGCGGGGGAGGCCTCCGGGTCGAAGCCCTGCTCGTCGTCAGGGACCTGCGGGTCGGCGTGCTCCGGCGCGGTGGGGGGCGCGGGGTCACCGTTGTCGCAGGCGGTGAGCACGCCGGCCAGCAGCAGCAGGGTGAGCAGCGCGCAGACGTGGCCATGAACGGGTCTCATCGAGGTCCTTGCCGTCGGGGTCTCTTCCGGTGGGACGACGGTCGACCTGGTCGGGTTGCGCGCGGGCACTGGTCAGTTGGCGTCCTCGCTGCGGCGGCCCGGTAGGTCTCGGTCGAGCAGCAGGGTGGCGCTGGGGTCGTCCACGACCATGCGCAGCTCACCGAGGATCGTGCTCACCGAGGCCTCCTCCTCGACCTGTTCGTCGAGGAACCGGGTCAGCAGCGGCATGCTGCGAAAGTCGCGCAGTTCCTGGGCGTGGCCGTAGAGATCGGCGATGGAGGCTGTGACCTTGCGTTCGTGCTCGAGCGCGGCCTCGAAGACGGCGACCAGGCTCGGGAAGTCGGCGCGGGGGGCCTCGAGCGCGGCGAGGCGGACCTCGCCGTCGCGGTCGAGCACGAACTCGGTGAAGACCGCGGCGTGCTCGGATTCCTCGGCGGCCTGGCTGCGGAACCAGGCGGCGGCACCGTTGAAGTCGTGCGCGGCAGCCCAGGCGGCCATCTGCAGGTAGGCGCGCTCGGCAGCGTGCTCGAGCGCGATCTGGTCGTTGTACCGTTCGAGCAGCGATGGCTCCATACGTGGTCCCTTCGGAGGGGGCGGTCGGGTGCGACCCTACCGGCGCTCATGCCGAACGGGGCGCGGCCTCGAAGGCGAGGAGCACCCCGGCGGCCACGAGCAGCAATCCGGAGACCCCCAGCAACCGCCGATAGCCGCGCACCCGCAGCCGCGTGCGTCCCACCCCCAGCAGCACGGCGACCACGACCTTGGTGCCGACCAGCAGGCCGTAGAAGCCGACCAGGAAGGCCACCGGGCCGGGCCAGGACGCCGCCCGGACCGCGGCGGTCAACTGGGTCGCCCCGATTGTGAGCCAGAACAGCCACGGGTGAGGCGAGAGCAGGTTGACGACCACACCGCGCCGCAAGGCCCGTCGCCGCTCGTCAGCCTCGTCGCCGGCCTCGGGCAGCTCGGCGTGTCGCGCCTGGCCCAGCGCCTCCAGCCCGAACCACACCACGACCGCGCCCCCGGCCAGCGCCAGTGCCTGCTCGATGCTGCGGGGCACGCTGGCGACCACCAGCACGGCGAGCAGCACCACTGGAGTGTCGCTGATCAGCGGGGCCATCGCGGTGCGCACGCCGGCCACCCAGCCACCCCGCAGGGTCGCCGTGATCGTCAGTCCCAGCAGCGGCCCGGGAGCGACACCGGCGCCGAACCCGAGCACCGCGCCGGTCGCCAGTGCTGTCCACATCACCCGGAAGCTAGCCGCGGCGTCGGCATCGCGGCGGTATCGATGCCGCCGGACAGCAAGGGGGCGCTACGATGTCCATCCCGGGTGCTCCAGGACGTATGAGGAGTTGGTTTGGGAGGTCGGCTGGTGATCCGCCGATGACCGTCATCGACCTGCGGTCCCATCGCTATGAACTCCTGGTCGCGGTGCTCGACGCGCTACCTGAGTTGGTCTTCGTCCTCGATCGCGCCGGCACCTATATCGAGGTCCTCGGAGCACAGGACACCGGACACTCCCACGATGCGAGCAGCCTGGCGGGACGATCCATCGAGGAGGTCCTGCCCGCCGAGACCGCCGCCGACTTCCTGGCTCGGATCGCCGAGGCCCTCGATCGTCGACAGATGGTCGAGTTCGACTACGAGCTCGACCGCAAGGACGTCGAGGGCATTCCGGCAGAGCCCGGTGTGCCCGACCGGATGTTCTTCGAAGGTCGGGTGGTGCCGCTGCCCGAGGTCGACGGCCGCGACGACCTCGTGGTTTGGATGGCGTTCAACGTCACGGCGAGCCGCATCGCCCTGCGCGAGCTCGAACGGCACCGCGAGGAACTCGAGCGTCTGGTCCGCACCGACTCGCTGACCGGGTTGCTGAACCACCGCAGCTTCTTCGAGGAGGTGAACCACGAGCTCGAGTGGACCCGGCGGACCCGGGACCCTGCGGCGCTGATCCTGCTCGACCTCGACAGGTTCAAGCGCGTCAACGACGCCCACGGCCATGCCGTGGGGGATGCCGTCCTGCAGGCGCTGGCGGAGTTGCTGCGCCACCGGCGGCGAGCAACCGACGTGGTCGGCCGGATCGGGGGCGAGGAGTTCGCCCTGGTGATCCGGGGTGCCGACGCCGCCCGGGGCCAGCAGCTCGCCGAGCGGCTTCGCAGCGACCTCGAACAACTGGCCGTTCCGACCGGGGCCGGAGACGTACGTATCACCGCCAGTTTCGGGGTCTCTGAGATCCTCCCCGGAGATGACAGCCCCCAGCAGGTCTACCAGCGCACCGACCGGGCGATGTACACGGCCAAGCGGATGGGCCGCAACCGCGTGGCCGTGAACCTTGAGGACTGAGTACCGGATGCTGAGACCTCTATGGTTGTGATCGGCTCTATTCTGGGCATGGGAGCATCGACAACCTCGGCAACCGCCTCTGCCGGGGCGCTCTTGTGGGAGGCTGGAACCCGTGCCTGCCTGTCGCAGAGCGAACTCGCACGTCGGGCAGGAGTGAGCCAGAAGGTGATCAGCGCCTACGAGTCCGGCCGCCACCAGCCCTCGCTCCCAACACTGATGCGACTCGTCGAAGCGACCGGCAGCCGACTCGAGGTTGCGGTGCGGCAACCGTCAACGGCGCGCCCTCGACAACTCGGGGGCCAACTCGGCCGGAGGCTGCGATCCAGGCGTGCAGAGGTGACCGAAGCTGCGGCACGCCACGGGGTCGCGAACGTGCGCGTCTTTGGCAGCGTGGCCCGAGGTGAGGAGGCGGCCGAAAGCGACGTCGACCTGTTGGTAGACCTCTCCGACGGGGCTGGCCTGTTCGCCATCGCGAGGCTCCAACGTGAACTCGAGGAACTTCTGGGCGCGCGTGTCGAGATCGTGCCCGCGAGCGACCTCGAACCCGAGGTGAGCATCAACGTCGCCCGGGACCTGGTGGCGCTGTGACTCGCGACCCCAACCAGCGACTCGAGGACATGGATGCCGCGATCGCTGCCATCCGAGAGCACCTGACCCCCGAGGGGTCGTGAGCTGTTGGGGGTTGGTTCATCACCTGTAGGCGGCTGTCTTGGTCTGTCGTGGGCGGTGGTGTGGACGGGATGTCGCAGGGGCGTGGGATGCTGTCGGTCATGCGTGAGATCGCTG
>SLLJ01000115.1 GCA_007134165.1 Nitriliruptoraceae bacterium
CGGGCCATGCGCAGGCTCGACGACCGCCATCGGTTCGAGCCGGTCGACCACTGGCTGGTGCGGCTCTCGCCCGGCCGACGATGGCGTCGGCGACGGCCTGGCCACCACCCCGCCCACCCCGGGCTGTCCGACGTCGACCGGGACCACATCTGGAACGAACTGCGGGTCCGCTGGCCCCGGGGACGCCGTCGGCGCCGGGTACCTCCCGCGCTCATCTGGCTGGCCACCCTGGTTGCCGTCGTGGCGGTCAGCGCCGGGGTTCCCCTGCTCGTGATCGGCACCACCCACGGCCCGCCCGAGGCCGACCAGCGGGTGCAGGCGGTGACCGTCGACCGTCCCGACGCCCCGCCCGCGGAGCCCGAGATGATCGAGGAGCCACCCGGGCCGTTGCCGGAGTACGAGTTCCCCACCCCTCGCGGCGATACCAGTCCGACGACGGCCGAACCCGACGACCCCCAGAACTGAGCTGCCGGATGCGTCCCAGCGCCGAGGGCGATCCGACCCCGCTCGATCCCGCCCAGCTCGGCACCGGGGACATGGATCCCGAGACCTTCCGCCGGCACGGGCATGCCGTGATCGACTGGGTCGCCGACGAGCTCAGCGGCGTCGGCGAGCGGCCCGTGCTCGCGCAGGTCGCCCCCGGGGACATCCGGTCGGCGCTCCCGACGGTCCCGCCGCGGCACCCCGAACCCTTCCCCGACGCGCTGCGCGACCTCGACGAGATCCTGCTGCCCGGCATCACCCACGGGAACCATCCCGCCTTCCACGCCTACTTCGCGATCACCGGCTCGGGACCCGGCATCCTCGGGGAGACCCTGGCCGCGGCGCTCAACGTCAACGGCATGCTGTGGCGCACCTCGCCGTCGGCCACCGAACTCGAGGAGCAGGTGCTCGACTGGCTGCGCCAGCTGCTCGGCCTGCCCGAGGGGCTGCGGGGCGTGATCACCGACTCGGCCTCGAGCTCCACATTGACCGCGCTGGCCGCCGCGCGCGAGGCCGCGGACCTCGACGTCCGCCGGCGAGGGCTGGCCGCCCGCGACGAGGTGCCCCGGCTGACCATCTCCACCTCGACCCAGGCGCACTCCTCGGTGGACAAGGCGGCGATCACCCTCGGACTCGGCCACGCGGCGATCCGCCACGTGGGCACCACCTCCACGACCAGCGTGGACCCGTTGGCCGAGATCGCCGGGCTACGTGACGAACTCGCCGAGGAGCTCGGGCTCCGGATCTGGCTGCACGTCGACGGTGCGTACGGCGGCATGGCGGCGTTGTGCGAGGAGCTGCGCTGGGTGCTCGACGGGGCCGAACAGGCCGAGTCGTTCGTGACCAACCCGCACAAATGGTTGTTCACCCCGATCGACTGCTCGGTGCTGTACGTGCGCGACCCGGCCGCGCTGACCCGGGCGTTCTCGCTGGTGCCGGAGTACCTCACGACCGCCGACGAAGGCGTCACCGACTTCATGGACTGGGGCGTGCAGCTCGGCCGGCGCTTCCGGGCGCTGAAGCTGTGGCTGGTGATCCGCTACTTCGGTGCGGAGGGCCTGGCCGAGCGCATCCGTACCCACATCTTCCAGGCCCACCGTGCGGCCGCATGGTGCCAGGGCCACCCCGACTTCGAGGTGCTGGCGCCCACCCCGATGTCGACGGTGTGATTCCGCGCCCGACCGCGGTGGCTTCCCGCCGACGACGAGGGCGCGCTCGGCCGGCTCAACCACACGCTGCTCGAACGGGTCAACGCCAGCGGACGCGCCTACCTGTCGCACACCGAACTCGATGGCCGCACCGCCCTGCGCCTGGCAATCGGCAACCTGCGCACCACCGACGAACGCCTGACCGAGACCCTCGAGCTGATCGGTCGGGAGCTGGCCGCCCTGCGCGATCTCGGCTAGGTGGTGCCGCCCTCGATCGCGTCGAGCAGCGAGTCCGCGGCGGTGTAGGGATCGAGCTCCCGCGCGGCGACCTCGATCGCGAGCGCGTCGAGCAGCGGGTCCTTGCCGTGGTCGAGCCGGGCGAAGCGCAGGCGGACCTGCTCGAGGGCGATCTCCCGCACGGCGTGCAACGCCCGCTCGCGGCGACGGACCTCGCGCAGCCCGCTGACGTCGAGATGGCGGCCATGGGCATCGAGGTGGTCGACGAGCTCGGCCACCCCCTCCTCGCGCACCGCGACCGTACGCACGATCGGCGGCCACCAGCCTGGAGCGTCGTGGGCATCCTCGAGCGCATGGCCCATCTCGAGCATGCCACGCAGCTCGGACTCGAGCTTGCCCGCACCGGACTGGTCGGCCTTGTTGATCGCGAAGATGTCCGCGACTTCCAGGATGCCGGCCTTGGCGGCCTGGATACCGTCGCCCATGCCGGGCGCGAGCGCGACCACGGTGGTGTCGGCGGTGGCGGCCACCTCGACCTCGGACTGTCCGACGCCGACGGTCTCGATGATGACGTCGTCGAACCCGGCCGCGTCGAGCACCAGCACGGCCTGGGGGGTGGCGAACGACAGGCCGCCGAGGTGGCCGCGGGACGCCATCGAGCGAATGAACACGCCCGGGTCGGCGTGGTGGCCCTGCATCCGCACCCGGTCGCCGAGCAGCGCCCCGCCCGAGAACGGCGAGGACGGGTCCACCGCGAGCACGGCGACGGTGCGCTCGCGGCGGCGTAGCTCGCCGGCGATCGCGTTGGTCAGGGTCGACTTGCCGACCCCCGGCGAGCCGGTGATGCCCAGGATCCGCGCCGTACCCGTGCGCGAATAGAGCGCCCCGATGGCCGCGCGCAACCGCGCGGGGGCGCCGTCTTCGGCCACGGTGAGCAGGCGGGCCAGCGCGCGGCGTTCACCGCGCGCCAGACCGTCGATCAGGGCGGAGAGCTCCACCTCGCCTCCTCGGCTGCCTGATTGCTCAGGGCACGGTGACCAGCAGCGCGTCGCCCTGCCCGCCACCGCCGCACAGCGCGGCCGCGCCGGTCCCGCCACCGCGGCGGGCGAGCTCGTTGATCAGCGACACCACGATGCGAGCACCCGAGCAGCCGATCGGGTGGCCGAGCGCCACCCCACCGCCGTTGACGTTGACCTTCTCGTCGGACACACCGAGGTCACGGGTGGAGGCCAGCGCCACCGACGCGAACGCCTCGTTGATCTCGTAGAGGTCGAAGCCGCTCGGGTCCGCCCCGATGCGCGCGGCCGCCACGCGGATGGCGTTGGCCGGCTGCAGGTGCAGTGAGGTGTCGGGACCGGCGACGGTGCCCCAGGCATCCACCGTGGCCAGCACGGGAAGGCCCAGCGCTTCGGCCTTGTCGCGGCTGGCCAGCACCAGGGCGGCCGCGCCGTCCGAGATCTGCGAGGCGTTGCCGGCAGTGACGGTGCCCTGCTTGGTGAAGGCAGGCCGCAGCCGCCCGAGCGACTCGGTGGTCGTTCCGGGGCGCACGCCCTCGTCCTGGCCGACGACGACCGGGTCGCCCTTGCGCTGGGGCACCTCGATGGGCACCACCTCGTCATCGAAGGCACCGGACTTCCAGGCCTCGGCGGCGCGTTCGTGGGACCGCGCCGACCACGCGTCCTGATCCTCCCGGGTCATGCCCAAGCCCTTGGACTCCTGGAAGTTGTCGGTGGCCAGGCCCATCGCACAGGCATCGAAGGCGCAGGTCAGCCCGTCGTGCATCATCACGTCGATGACCTTGCCGTCGCCCATCCGGTACCCGAAGCGGGCCTTGTCGAGCAGGAACGGGGCCTGGGACATCGATTCCATGCCCCCGGCCACCACGAGGTCGAACTCCCCGAGGCGGATCAGGTCACGGGCACGGCTGAGCGCGGTCATGCCCGACAGGCAGACCTTGTTGATCGTCTCCGCGGCGACCTGCATCCCGATGCCGCCCTCCACGGCGGCCTGCCGGGCGGTGATCTGCCCCTGACCGGCCTGCAGCACGTGGCCCATCACCACGTAGCCGACCTCGTCGGCGGCGACCCCGGCCTTCTCGAGCGCCGCGGCGATGGCGCGGCCTCCCAGCTGCATCGCCGTCAACGATGCGAGTCCTCCTCCGAACCGGCCCACGGGGGTCCGGGCGTATCCGACAACGACGACGTCACTCACTTCGCAGTCCTCTCCACGGCGGCATGGGCGCATCGTAGGGGTGCGCGGCCCCCGGACGACAACCGGACGTGCCACCCGGACTGCCATCCTCGGACGTCGAGGTGGCAGGATGTGCAGGCATGGACCAGCGAACCACGACCGGAGGATCCGCCATGCAGGTCACCCGCATCGATCAGATCGCGATCGCCGTCGACGACCTCGACGAGGCGCTGGCATTCTACGAGCGTGCGTTCGGGCTCACCGCCGAGTACCGCGAGCGGGTCGACTCCGACGGGGTCGAGGAGGCGATGCTCAACGTCGGCGGCGTGTGGCTGCAGTTGCTCCAGGCCACCCGCGAGGACTCGCCGATCGCCAAGTACCTGGCCCGCAACGGGCCTGGGCTGCACCACCTCGGCTTCGGCGTGCGCTCGGTGCAGGACTCCCTCGACCACCTCGAGGCGCAGGACGTGCGGCTGATCGACACCGCCCCGCGCCCCGGCGGCGGCGGCCATACGGTGGCCTTCGTGCACCCCAAGGGCACCGGCGGGGTGCTCGTCGAACTGGTCGAGGACGAGCACTGACGGTCTCGCCCGCCACCGGACAGCGGTAGCCTGCCCGTACGGTTGCCGACCACGAGGCCACGTTGCGCTTCACCGACCGACTGCGGGCCTGGTTCAAGGGCGAGACCAAGCAGCCCTCGGACCCGACCACCGACCGCGCGAGCCGCACCGGCACGCGCGAACTCGAGGAGTTCATCCGCACCCGCGCCGGAGTCGAGGCCTACCTCGAACCCAAGACCGCCATCTACTCGACCACGCTGCTGCTCGTCGCCGACGACGGCGAGTACCTGCGCCGACCGGTCAAGGACCGCAACCAGGGCGCTGCCCTGTGCGCACGCACCAACGTGCCGCTGTACGACGCGCGGCGGGTCGGCTACCCCCGGCGCATGAAGGACTACGACCGGGGGGTGCGCCCCCAGCGGGTCAACCTCGACGACCTGCCGCCCTGGCCCGGTGATGAACCCGCGCAGAGCGACGGTCCCCCGCCGCCCCCACCGCCCCCCGACGAACCGGACGCGGGGGACGACGCGGTGACGGGGGACGACGAGGTGGCGGGGGACGACGACCCGCCACGGTGATGGCGCCCCTCAGCTCTCGGTGATCTCGATGGTCTGGATGACCATGTCGTTCTTGGGGCGGTCGCCCGGTCCGGTGGCGGTGGTGGCGATCGCGTCCACGACCTCCAGGCCGTCGACCGCCTTGCCGAACACCGAGTAGCTCGGCGGCAACCCGTAGTCGGCGTGCATCACGAAGAACTGCGAGCCGTTGGTGTTGGGCCCGGCGTTGGCCATCGCCAGCGTGCCGCGCGCATACCGGTGCCGACGGGCGGCATCGAGTTCGTCGTCGAACCGGTAGCC
The DNA here is from genome assembly GCA_007134165.1 of Nitriliruptoraceae bacterium. Taxonomy (GTDB): domain Bacteria; phylum Actinomycetota; class Nitriliruptoria; order Nitriliruptorales; family Nitriliruptoraceae; genus SKJO01. The sequence continues at coordinate 5,476 of SLLJ01000115.1, forward strand.
GGGGCCGCCGGTACCGGTACCGGTCGGGTCACCACCCTGGATCATGAACCCCCGGATGACGCGGTGGAAGATGACCCCGTCGTAGAAGCCCTCGCGGGCGAGGAACACGAAGTTGTTGACGGTCCGGGGCGATTCGTCGGCGAACAGCCGCACGGTGATGTCACCCTGGTTGGTCTTGATGGTGGCCGCGTAGCTGGTATCGGGGTCGAGCACCATCTCGGGCGGGTTGGCGTACTGCTGGGGCACGTGGGGCTCCTGGTCGGGGGCGGCGCGGGCGGTTGGCGGGGGCGAGCCTAGCCACGGGCTCAGCCCAGCTCGACGCGGACCTCGGACATCGCGATCGACTCGACCGGACGGTCGGTCGGGTCCGTCGGCGTGGTGGCGATGGCGTCCACCACCTCGAGACCGTCGACGACGCGGCCGAAGACCGTGTACAGCGGCGGCAGCTCGATGACCTCGCCGTGGACGATGAAGAACTGCGAGCCGTTGGTGTCCGGCCCGGAGTTGGCCATCGCCAGCGTCCCGCGCGGGTAGCCGCCCTCGGCCTCGACGAGCTCCTCGGCCGCCTCGAGCTCGTCGGGGAAGCGGTAGCCCGGCCCCCCCGTCCCGGTGCCGGTGGGGTCGCCCCCCTGGATCACGAACTCCTCGATGACCCGGTGGAAGACGACCTCGTCGAAGAAGCCCCGCTCGGCCAGATCCAGGAAGCTGTTGGTGGCCAGCGGCGCAGCCTCGGGGTCGAGTTCGACGGTGATGGGGCCGAGGTCGGTCTCAATCACGGCCTGCGGCTGGGAGCCGGGAGCGGCCACCAACTCGAAGGGCGGATCGTCGGGGTCGACGAGCTGCTCGGCACCCGGCAGGGCATCGAGACCGTCGGTCGGGTCCTCAGCCTCGGCCGGGGCATCGGCGACCTCGTCGGGCGGTGGCGTCTCGGGCGTCTCGGAGCCGGCGAACAGGGAGGCAACCGCGCCGGCGATGAGGGAGAAGGCCATCAGGAAGACCATCACCAGGATCACGATGCGATTGCGGGACCGGCGGCGATCCAGCCGCGAGGACTGGCGCTTAGCCCGTGCCCGATCGATCTGCTTCTTGTGCTGCTTCTGGCTCACACGACCACCTCTCGGGGACGTCCGAAGAAGTGCTCAGGCTAACCGGCCGCGGCGGGTGGCCGTGCGCCAGCAGTGCAGATGCCAGTGCCGGCGGTCCTCGACCCACTCGACCGGCCACACGACCACGTGGCCGACACCGGAGGGGATGCGGTTGTGGCAGGCCGGGCACACGTAGGCCTTGCCTGCCCGGTAGGCGGGCACCCGGCGGGCCTCGTAGCCCGCCAGCCGAGGCAGCCACGGGTCCTGCGGGTCGGGCAGGGGCATCTAGCGGGCCACTCCGCCCAGCGCCAGGACCCAGGCGAACCCGGCATCGGTGCCCCGCCAGTGCTCCTGCACCAGTTCGTAGCCGGCATCGGCGATCAGCCGGCGAACCGCCACGGCGAGCATGCCGAACTCGACCGCCCCCACCAGCCGCCGCCGACGGACCGCGCGCACCAGGGCACCGGCCGCACCGGCCCCGACCAGGACCTTGGACCCCGCCGGAACCCGCGGGTCACGCAGCAGATCGGCGACCAGCCGGCCGACGTCCGCGGCGAGCTCCACGCGCTGCCGCCAGGCCGCGCCCGGCTCGGCGGTGAACACGCCGTCGCTGCCGGCGGTCGCACTCATCCGTACACGTAGAACCCGCGTCCGGCCTTCCGGCCGAGAAAACCGACCTCGACCAGGTGACGCAGCAGCGGAGCCGGCTCGAACGACGGCTGGCGGAACTCCTCCTTGAGCCGTTCGATGATCGCCAGCGTGATGTCGAGCCCGACCACGTCCATGAGCTGGAAGGGCCCCATCGGGTACCCGCAGCCCAGCTTCATCGCGGTGTCGATCTCCTCAGCGGTCGCGTAGTGCGACTCGAGCATCTTGACCGCGTCGTTGAGGTAGGGGAACAGCAGCGCGTTGACGATGAACCCGGAGCGGTCGCCGCACAACACCCCGACCTTGCCGATCCGGTCGACGAACGCCCGCGCCTGCTCGACCACCTTCGGGTCGCTGCGCACGGTGGTGACGATCTCGACGAGCTTCATGATCGCCGCCGGGTTGAAGAAGTGCAGCCCGACCACCCGCTCGGGGCTGGCGGTGACCATGGCGCACTCGATCACCGGCAGCGACGAGGTAGTGGTCGAGATCACGGCCTCGGGCTTGAGGATCGGCGCGAGCGCCTCGAACAGCTCCCGCTTGATGTCGAGGTCCTCGGCCACGGCCTCGACCACCACGTCGCTGGGGGCGAGGTCCTCGAGCGCCGCGGTGGGCGTGATGCGCCCGAGGGTGTCGTCGGCCGCCTCCTGGCTCATCCGGCCCTTGTCGACCATGCGCTTGAGCGACCGCGAGACCTTGGTGACCACGGCCTCAGCCTTCTCCGGGCTGCGACCACGGACCACCACGTCGAAGCCGGCCTTGGCGCAGACCTCGACGATCCCCGAGGCCATGGTGCCGGTGCCGATGACCCCCACGGTGCTCCAGTCAGCGACGAGCTTGGGGTCCGCCGGGGGTCGTGCCGCCCCGTCGGAGACCATCTTCGACGAGCCCGGCTCGGCGTAGCTGTAGAAGCCCTGTGCGGTCTTGCGGCCGACGAACTCCGCGGCCTGCAGCTGCCCGAGGATCGGCCGCGGCGCGAAGCGCACGTCGTCGTGCTGGGCGTGGATCGCGTTCATGATCCCGAGGAAGGTGTCCATCCCGATCAGGTCGGTCAGCGCGATCGGCCCCATCGGCAGCCCGGCCCCGAACCGCATGGCGGCGTCGACGTCCTCCTTGGTGGCATAGCCGTCCTCCACCATGGACACGGCCTGGTTGAGGTAGGGGAACAGCAACTGGTTGGCGATGAAGCCACGACGATCGTCGACGACCACCGGAGTCTTGCCGATGCGCTCGGCGAACTCGCTGGTCGCAGCCATGACCGACTCGTCGGTCACCACCGTGCGCACCAACTCGATCAGCGCCATCACCGGCGCGGGGTTGAAGAAGTGAAAGCCGAGCACCCGGTTGGGACGGCTGGCCTTGACCGCCAGGTCCATGACCGGCAACGACGAGGTGTTGGTCGCGAGGATGGCTTGCGGACGCACGATCTCGTCGAGCTTGCCGAACACCTCCTGCTTGAGCTCGAGTTCCTCGGGCACCGCCTCGAGTACCAGGTCGCAGTCGGCGAGCACCGACCAGTCGGTTCCCCCGCTGATCAGCCCGAGGATGCGCGCCTTCTCGTCGGCGCCGATGGCCTCACGGGCCACCTGACGGTCGAGGGCGGCCGCGATCCGCGCCAGGCCCTGCTCCACAGCGGCGTCGTCGACCTCGACGAACACCACCGGGATGTCCTTGCGCGCGACGATCTCGGCAATCCCGGACCCCATCGTCCCGCAGCCCACGACCCCGACGTTCTCGATGTGCTGGATGACCTGCTCGGTCACGATCCCTGCCTCCACGCTCGTGTAGCCGCCAGCCTACGGGGACACCGGTCCCGGGCACGAACCCGTGGCTGCCCACCCGCGCACGGATTGGTGGCGTGCGCTGAGCGTGCGCACGGTGTGCCTGCCATCGGCCCCCCGATTGCTCCGATGGGTAGTGGCGTATGCTTCACGTTCACCAGCGACCTGAAGCACTCCCTCACCGGAGGCACCACGATCGACGTGTTCCTCGCCCATCCCGACACCGAGGCGCCACCGCGCCATCGGGGACGGTTGCTGCTCATCGCCGGCGCCGCCACGCTCGTCCTCGCCGCCATCGTCCTGCTATGGGGCGCCTCGGCATACGGCTCGTCGCTGGAGGCCGAGGAACGCTTCCTCCCGGGCCTGCAGGTCGCCGGCATCGACGTCGGCGACCGCACCTACGCCGAGGTGGAGGCGGAGTTGACCGAACTGGCCGAGTCCTGGCTGGACCACACGGTGCTGATCGATCACCCGCAGCGCCACTGGCGCGTCAGCCCCCGCGAACTGCAGGCCGCCACCGACCTCGATCAGGTCCTGGCCACCGCCAACCAACTCAACGCCGAGGTGTCGCTGGCGACCCTGACCGGGGTGCGCTGGCTCGGCCAGGAACTCGACGCAGCCCTCGAGTTGAGTCTGCTGGTGCCCGAGGAGGACCTGCACGCATTCGTCGACCGTGTCGCCGGACGCATCGACCGCGACCCGACCGATGCCACCGCCCGCTGGATCGGCGGAGCGGCCACGACCATCGCCCATCGCGACGGCGAGCAGGTCGACCGCGAGACCTTCGCCACCACCCTGCGCGAAGCCTTCGAGTCGCGGACCGAGGTCGTGGTGCCCGACTCATCGGTGGTCGGTGCCGAAGTCACCGACGTGGACGTCGACGCGGTGCTGCCCACCGTCCAGGCCAGCGGTGACGCGACCCTTGACCGGGCGGTGGAGTTGACCACCGAGGAGCAGAGCTTCCCGGTCACCGCACGCGAACTCGGGGGCGTACCTGACGTCGCCCCGGCCCTGGTTGCGGCGCTGGCTGGTGACGGGGACGCCGAACAGCCACCGGGCGGGCAGTTGCCACTGAGCATCGACGAGGACGCCGCCGCCGAGTTCGTCGCCGAGGTCGCCGCCGAGGCCGATGTCGCCCCACGCAACGCCACTCTGGACACCTCAAGCGGGTGGGTGCGCGTCGTGCGGGGCGCGTTCGGTGAGGCCGTGGACCAGCGGGCGGCGACCGATGACCTACTCACCGCCCTGACGGGCGACCTGGACGCGGTTGCGCTGCACTTCGACCCGGTCGAGCCGGCGATCACCAGTGCGAACTACCGCCAGGTGCTACTGGTCCGCCAGAGCGACCGCCGCGTCTACCTCTACCGCGACGGTGAGATCATCCGCGACTGGCCGGTGGCGGTGGGCACCGGCGGCAGCCCGACCCCGACCGGGACCTTCGTGGTCGGCGCCAAGCGCTTCGAGCCGACCTGGGTCAACCCGGCGCCTGACCGCTGGGGCCGGGACATGCCGGCACGGATCGGCCCGGGACCGAACAACCCGCTCGGCCTGCGGGCACTGAACTGGAACCGGCCCGGCGGCGGCGACACCCTGATCCGCTTCCACGGCACCCCCAACACCGGGTCGATCGGGCGGGCTGCGTCCAACGGCTGCGTGCGGATGTACAACTCCGACGTCATCGAACTCTACGACCTGGTGGGCTCCGGCACCACGATCGTGTCGCTGGGTTGAGGCCAGCCCTGGCCGCACCTGCGCCTCGGGCACATCAGCGCGATCCACGCACCCGCGCGAGGTAGTCGGCGGCGGCCTGCTGGCACTCCGGATCACGCACCGCAGTGAGCAGAGCGTCGGCGTCCGACCAGCTACGTGCCAGCCCGACCGACGCCGAGGTGATCGCGTCGACCTGGGCCAGGGTCGAGCGCACCGGAAGGCTGGCCTTGGCCGCCAACGACGTCGCGAGGTCCTCCACCATCGCGTCGAGATCCTCGGCCGGCACGACCCGGGACACCATCCCGACCGCCCGGGCTTCGAAGGCGTCGAACGGTCGGCAGCTGATGACCAGATCCTTGGTGACCGTCGGTCCGACCTCCCGCACCAGCCGGGGGATACCTCCCCAGGCCAGCGGGATGCCGAGGTCGACCTCCGGGATCGAGAACACCGCATCGTCGGCGGCGACCCGCAGGTCGCACGCCGCCGCGAGCACCACCCCGCCGCCGACCACCCGGCCCTGCAGCCGGGCGATGGTGACCGCACCGATCGCCTCCAGGGCATCGGCGGCCCGACGGCCGACATCGGCGGCCTCACGAGCGGCACCGCCCTCCCCGAGCAGCGGACCGAAGGCCGCCAGGTCCGCGCCGGAACTGAACGCGCGGCCCAAACCACCGAACACGACCACCCGCACGTCGTCGCGTACGGCGAGTGCCGTCGCCGCGGTGACCAAACCCTCCAGCAGTTCGATCGACAGAGCGTTGAGCACCTCGGGTCGTGCCATCGTGAGCCGAGCGATCCTGTCGTCGACCTCGAGGTGCAGGCTGTCGGGCAGTGCGGGAAGCGAGGTCATCTCACTGGCCTTCTCGACCAGCGCCGGGTGGTGGCGCTTCCCCCACGCTAGTCACCGGGCCGTTCACGGGTGCGCTGACTACGCTGGCCGTTCCTTGCACCCAGGAGCTGCCCATGGGCCCCGGAGACGACCTCGCCGCCGGCGAACGGGCACTGAAGGTCTTGCGGGCCTGGCAGGCCGGGCCGGTCGACAACCTGCCGATCGCGCGGCGCGAGGCCGAGCTGATCCTGGCCGAGGACGGCGGTCCCGACCAACTGCTGTCCGGTCTGATCACCGTCGCGGGATTCCTGCTGGTCAATCTCGAGCAGCATGGTCAGCCCGCCGAGGCGACCCTTCAGTTGGTCGAGGCCTTCCTGCGGACCCAGTCCGGCGGCTCCTGACCGCAAAGGTCCACGCCTCCCCGACCGATCCTCAGGGCACAACGAGACAACGAGGAACGGGGCCCGGGCCCTGGTCGGACCGGACCCCGCCGCGGACACGAGCAGATGATCAGCTGGTGACCTCCAGGCGGATCACGTAGCCGAAGTTGGTCCGCTCACCGTCCTCGTCGTCGACCGCCTTGTTGAACAGCAGGTAGTTGCCACCGTCGTCTCCGAGCAGCAACGGCTCCCACCAGCCACGCTCGCCGAGCAACTCGCCGAGGTCGAACGCCGCCACCACCGACCCGTCACCGTCGTCGAACAGCACAACCTTGTCGGTGTTGGTGTCGATCATGCACGTGTAGGGGTCACAGGGCGCCATACCGTGCACCCACCCGAACCAACCGGGCGCACCGATCTCGTCGCTGCCGGTCTGCCACACCGCGCTACCGTCGCGGAAGCGGCCTGCGCTGTTGACTTCTTCGGGGTCGCTACCGCCGATCAGCAGGTCACCGCCGTCGTAGGCGATGAACTTGATGTCGGGCATGCTGTCGAAGGTGATCCCGTCGAACTCGGTGCAGATGGTGTCGCTCAACTCCCACTGCTCCACGGCGTCGCGCCCGGGGAAGTGCAGCAGGGCTTCGTTGCCGTCCGGAGACAGCGCCACATCACCGGTCATGCTGCTGCACTCGTAGGACTGATCCAGCGCCGTGTCGAAGACCATTGATCCGAGCACCCCGCTGGCGACCAGCCGCCCGTTGCTGTTGCCCGACAGGCTGCCTCGTCGTTCGGTCTCTGGCAGCAGGCCGTTGTCGCCCAGGGACGTGTCGAGAGCGAGCTCACAGTGGTCACCGCCGGTGAAGGTGAACGCCCGCACGCCTTCATGGTGGACGAAAGCGCGTTCGCCGGCGAAGGCGAACCCGTCGACGCGTTCCGAACCCTCCAGGTCGTAGCCCTCGACCCGGCACTCACTCGGGGTGACGGTGATCGGTCCGGCCGACTGTGCGGCCAACTCGAGGACCGGACGCTCGACTCCGGCAGGCTCCTCGGCCTCTTCGGCGTCCTGCGGTTCGTCGGCCTCCTCGGACTCTTCGGGCTGCTCGACCTCCTCCGGCTCGTCGACCTGCTCCAGCGCTTCCTCGACCTCCTCGGCCTCCTCGGTCTCCTCGACCGGGAAGGCGTCCGCCGGCTCCTCGTCCTCCGAGCCGCAGGCAGCGACCCCGATGAGGGTCACCACCAACGCCGCTGCGAACATCCGCCTCACGTGCCTTCTCCTTCACCGGAGGCCGGAACGCTCCGGATCCCTCCAACTCTAGACTCGAAGGAACAGCGGAAATACCACCAGGTTGATCGACTCCTTCGAGCCGAGGTGGAAGCCGTCGGATGACCCCGTCACCCGCCGATCCGGCCGTCCCCCGTCTCCGGGTCCCCAACGATGGGCGTAGCCAGATCGTTGCTCGTCCCGCTCCGGGCGCCACCTCCCCGTACGGGGTGTCGGCACGACGGCGCCGACCTCTGCCTCGGCGGCGAGGGCAGCGGGAACGCTCTGCTCTGCGGACATGCCAAGAACCGGTCCTCGCCGACGCCGACGGCAGCCTTGCACTCTCGGAGGTGGTCTGCCTCTCACCTGGATCCTGACCCGGACGCAACCGGGGTCAGTCGGGGTGGGTTTTGGGGTGCAGCCGACGTTGGTGGGGTGGCAGGCTGGTCGCGCGCTGCCGGCCGCGGCTGACGGTGACGACAGCATCGACGGTCATGTCCAGGCGCCAG
>SLLJ01000360.1 GCA_007134165.1 Nitriliruptoraceae bacterium
CGACCCCGGGCTTTGGCCCGGTACATCGCCGCGTCGGCGAGTTGGAGGGCGGACTCGGCGTCCTCGGCGTCCTGCAGGTCGACCATCCCGATGCTCGCACCGACCTCGATCGGGCTGCCCTGCAGGTCGTAGGGCTGCTCGAGGGCGGCGTGCAGCCGGCGCGCCACCCCGGCCATGACCTCCGGGTCGTGGATCGCCTCGAGCAGCACCGCGAACTCGTCGCCACCGAGTCGTGCGGCCGTGTCGCCCGGACGGACGGCATCGCGCAAACGGTCGGCGACGGCACCCAGCAACGCATCCCCGCGGGCGTGCCCGAAGCGGTCGTTGACTGCCTTGAACCCGTCGAGGTCGATGAACAGCAGGGTTCCGGCTCGGTCCTCGGGCTCGCGCTGACGCAGCCGGTGCGCGACGCGATCGATGAACAGCTCACGGTTGGCCAGCCCGGTCAGCGAGTCGTGGAAGGCCTGGTACTCGAGTCGCGCCTCGAGTTCCTTCTCGCGGGTGATGTCGGTCCACACGCCCCTCAGCAGCGGGGGTCCCGACCTGTCGACCTCGAAGACCGTGTCGTCGCGCACCCAGATCGCGCGACCGTCGCGTCGGAGGAGTCGGTACTGGCGGCTGAGGGTTGCCGGGCGCCCCTCATGCATGAGGTCGCGCACCCCGGCGAGGACACGATCCCGGTCGTCGGGGTGGAGTCGCTGGTGGAACAGGTCGGGGCTGGCGAGCCACTGCTCGGGGGAGTCACCGAGCAGCCGGCCGATCTGGGGGCTGACGTACTCCCACGGGCCGAGCCGATCGGCGCGCGCGCAGTACACGACGGCGGGGACCTGTTCGACGAGTTGACGGTAGGTTTCCTCGGCCGCGGCGAGCCGGGTCTGCAACCGAACTCGCTCCGTGATGTCCTCGAGCATCCCGATGGCGAGCAGACCCGTGGGCTCCTCGCGGATGAGTGACACCGTCAGGCGGCCCCAGACCAGCGAGCCGTCCTTTGCGTAGAACCGCTTCTCGAACTCGAAGGACTCGCGTTCGCCGGCGATGAGTTCAGCGAAGAGCTCAGCATTTCGGGCGACGTCATCCGGGTGGGTGTAGGCGTCGAAGTGCAGCTCGGCGAACTCCTCCGGGCTGTAGCCGAGCAGACGCCGGAGGGCGTCGTTGGTGTGGATCGTGCGCCCATCGGCGTCGACGATCCCGATGCCGATGGACGCACGCCGGAAGATCTCCCCGAGCCTCCGGGCGTTCGGCAGGTCACCGCCCGACCCCCGTTCAGGTTTCCGCACGATCGGTCCTGCCCTCCCGCCGACTTCTCGGGACTCTAGTCGGAACAGCTCACGACCCCTGCCCGAGCAGACGCATCAACGCCGAGCGCCCAACGGGTCCGGGCGCGCGAACAGGGGCGCCGCACGGCGCCGAGCGCGGCGCCGAGCGCGGCCCCGGACGCGTAACCGGTCCCGAAGTCCCCGATGACGATCCCGGAGGCGCGGTCACGCAGGTGCCGGATCCCCGCGCGAACCGACCCGGGCCTCCAGCGACCGGAACTCGCCGGTGTCCAGACACAGCACCGGTTGCAGCAGCAGCCGAACCTCGTCGCGCTCGAGCGGTCACGAGAGCGGCGCGTTGGTCCGACGGATGGTTCCGTCGAGGTCGAGCACCGCGACACCAACCGGCACGCTGTCGAGGACCTCCGCGTCCACATCCACGTCGTGTCCTTGCAAGGATCGGCCGGCGCCCCCGAAGGCGACCACCGAGCACGATCGCCGCGGTCGACACGGCCTTCCGAAGGTCCCTACGACCGCGGTTTGCCGACCTGGACGTCACCTGCTTCCGGAGACCGGCTGGACCTCGCCCTGCCTCGTCTGCCGGCCGACGGTTGCCGCGAGGCACGGCGCAGCGCGTGCAGTGCGATTGCACCGGCCGTCGCGACGTTCAGCGAGTCGACCCCGTCGGCGAGCCGGATGCGCACCCGACGGTCAGCCGCGGCCTGCGCCGCCACGCTCAGACCGGGGCCCTCGGCTCCGAGCAGCAGGGCCATCCGGTCGGTGGCCTCGAGCGTGTCGAGGTCCTCGGCGTCGGGGGCCGGTGTCAACGCGACCACCTCGATGTCGGCGGCACGCAGCTCGCCGAGCGTGGCCGCCAGATCTGGGCAGCGGGCGAAGGGCACGTGCAGCACGTGTCCCATCGAGACCCGCACCGATCGGCGGTAGAGCGGATCGGCGCAGTCGGGCGCGAGAAGTACCCCGTCCACGCCCAGTGCCCGCGCGCTGCGGAACAGCGCGCCGAGGTTCTCGTGGTCTCCGAGGCCCTCGAGCACCAGCAACCTGCGGGCCGCGGCCAGGACCTGCTCCGGGGCGAGTGGGGGCCGCCGAGCGCCGCAGGCGATGACGCCCTGATGCAGCCGGTAACGCACCAGTTGCACCAGCAGCTCACGGGTCACGACGTACACCGGCGGCGGATCGGCTCGACGCGCCAGTTCGGCGATCAGGTCGGCCTGTTCGGCGACGCGTTCCTCGGCCAGCAGCAGCGAGCGCACGGGGTAGGGCGAACTCAGCAGCCGCCGCACGGGGTTGGGACCCTCCGCGATGAGCACCCCCTGCCGGTGCTCGTAGCGCTTGCGCAGGGTGGCGTCGGTGAGCGAGGCATAGTCCGCGAGCCGCGGGTCCGCGGGGTCGGTGATGCGTACGGGCGCCTCAGGCATCGCGGCGACGGCGGGCCTCACGATCGCTGCGTGCTCGCTCCTCGGCCTCCTCGGGCGTGGGGGCGGTGCCGCCGAGGTGTGCCGGCTGCCACCAGGCGTCGTCGGGGCCGGCAGGCTGTTGGGGATAGCGGCGCTGCAGGGCGTCGACCTGGGTGCGGATCGAGGCCATCAGCCGCTCGTGGACATCCAGGGGATCCTCGTCGGGTGCGTAGTCGATCGGCGGGCCGAAGCTGATCAACACCGCGGCGCCATAGGCCGGACGCAGCTTGCGGCCCTTGGTGAAGATGCGTTGCGAGCCCCACACGGCTCCGGGCACCAGCGGCACGCCGGACTCGACAGCCATCCGGGCCGCGCCGGGCCGACCGGTGAGCGGGACGAAGGACCGGCTGATGGTGCCCTCCGGGAACATCCCGACCAGGTCGCCGCCCGCCAGCGCGTCGGCAACCTCGGACATCGCGATACTGGTGTCGCCGCCCCGATCGACCCGGATGTGGCCCATCGCTCGCATCAGCGGCCCAGCCACGGGGTTGTCGAACACCTCGCGCTTGGCCACGAAGCGCACCAGCCGGCCGGTCCCCCGCCTGACGCCGTAACCGGCGAACACGAAGTCGAGGTAGCCCACGTGGTTGGTCGCGATGACCGCCGGCCCGTGAACCGGCACGTGGTGCTGGCCGAAGGCACGCACCTTCCATCCGCAGACCTGGAAGGACGTCAGTGACGCCCCGACGGCCGCGCTGTAGACCGGATTCATCGCTCGGCTCCCTGGGCCTCAGCGGGCCGCTGGGCCCTCCGTACAGATCGCTGGCGCGCGGAGCCTACCCTGGAGTCGGGGCCGCACCGCCATGATCGTTCCGCGCCACCCCCGACGTCTCCCCGACCCCTGGAGCACCCGTGCCCTGGACCGCCAACGACCTCCCCGACCTCACCGGCCGCACGGTGCTGGTGACCGGTGCCACCTCGGGCCTCGGCGAGGCCAGCGCCATCGCGCTGGCCACCCGTAACGCGCACGTCGTGCTGGCGACCCGCGACGCGGCCCGCACCGGTGCGCTCATGGACCGCATCCGGGTGCGCAACCCGGCCGCATCGATGGAGCACCTGCCGATCGACCTGGCGGACCTGGCCACCGTGCGGGAGGCGGCCGGCCGGTTCGCCGAGCGTCACGAGCGTCTCGACGTGCTGCTGGCCAATGCCGGGGTGATGGCCACGCCCGAGCGCCGCACCACCGAGGGCTTCGAGTTGCAGCTGGGGGTCAACCACCTCAGCCACCATGCCCTGGCGGGCCTGCTGCTGCCCCAGCTGCTCGCGGCGGGCGCCGGCCGGGTGGTGGCGGTGTCCTCCACGGCACACCGCATGGCCCGCCTCGACCTGGACGACCTCAACTGGGAGCGCCGCCGCTACGAGCGCTGGGCCGCCTACGGCGCCTCGAAGCTGGCCAACCTGCTGTTCGTCCGCGAGCTCGACCGACGGCTGCGGGCCGCCGGTGCCACCGCGATCGCGGTCGGGGCCCACCCGGGCTACGCGGACACCGCACTGCAGTCCGCCGGGCCACGGATGCAGGGCGGGCTGCGCGGCCGGGTCACGGGGGTGGGGACCCGCATCACCAATGCTCTGCTCGCTCAGCCCGCCGCCCGAGGTGCCCTGCCCCAGCTGTACGCGTCGGTCGCCCCGGACGTCGAGGGCGGCTCGTACTGGGGCCCCGACGGGATCGCTGAGGCGCGCGGCCACCCCGCCCCGGCCAGCCGGTCCGCGGCCGCCCGTGACGACGGGCTCGCCGCCGAGTTGACCATCCGGTCCGAGGAGCTGACCGGAGTGTCCCTCGACCCCGCGACCGCCATCGCCGACCACTGATGGACGACACTCGGCGCTGCGACCTCGTGCTCGGGGGCGGGGGCATCAAGGGGCTGGCCCACCTCGGCGTGCTCGCCGCGCTCGACGAACGCGGGTACCAGGTGATGCGGGTCGCCGGCGCCTCGGCCGGCGCGCTCGCCGGCGCGCTGGCGGTCGCCGGCGTCGGACCGGAGCGGGCCCGGCAGTTGTCGGAGGAGCTCGACTACACCGGTTTCGCGATCGCCGACCTCGTCGAGCGCTTCGGCAGTTCCCGGGCGATCGCGGCGCTGCTGCGACGCTGGACGGTCGAGCCGACCGATCCCAACGCCTGGATCGGTGAGGTCCTCGCCGAGCACGGCATCGAGACCTTCGCCGATCTGCGGATCGACGACGATGAGAGAGCCACCGGCGAGGAGTCCGGCTACCGGCTGGTGGTGCGCTGTGTCGATGTGCTCCACCGCCGGGTGGTGCGCCTGCCTTGGGACTACCCGCGCTACGGCCTCGATCCCGACGAGCAGTCGGTCGCCGAAGCGGTGCGGGCGTCGATGTCGGTCCCGTTCGTCTTCGACCCGGTGGTCATCGGTGATGAGCAGGGCACGCAGGGGCTGCTGATCGACGGGGGGCTCACCTCGGGCTTCGCGGCGGCGGTGCTCGACCGCCACGACGGCGCCCCACCGCGGTGGCCGACGTTCGCCGTGCGGCTGCTGCCCCGGCCTCGGAGTCAACCTCACCTGCCCGACAGCGACCGCGAGTACGCCCACATGGTCGCCGCCGCGCTGCTCGACACCGGCGACCTGCTCGAGCCGACCAGTGCCTGCGACGAGCGCCGCACGGTGCGCGTCGACGTCAGCGACGTGCGGGCGCTGGACGTCAACGGCATCGAGGACCACGACCTCCTCGGAGAGGGAGCGCAGGCCATGCACGCCTTCCTCGACGACTGGGACCTCGACACCTACCGGCGCGCATGCCGGGGCGCATAGGAGGCGGGCCGATGCGCGGACTGGTGCTGGCAGGGGTTGGGCGTGTCGCGTTGCGCACCGACCTGCCCGAACCCCGCCTGGAGGCCCCCACCGACGCGCTGGTGGCGGTGCACGCCGCCGGGCTGTGCGGCTCCGACCTGCACCCCTACGAGGGACGGGAGCCGGCCGGGTTCGGGGTCGTGCAGGGCCATGAGGTGGTCGGCGAGGTCGTGGCCTGCGGTACCGCGGTGACCGGCATCGAGGTCGGGCAGCGGGTGCTGGCGGCGTTCAGCACCTCGTGTGGGACCTGTCCGCCATGCCGCCGCGGGCTGACCGCCCGGTGCGTGCACAGCCGGCTGCTGGGCTGGGGACCCCCCGATCCCGCGGCGGGAGCGGCACTGCACGGCGCGCAGGCCGAACGGGTACGGATCCCGCACGCGCAGGGAACCCTGGTGCCGGTTCCCGACGAACTCGACGACGCCACCGCACTGCTGTGCACCGACAACCTGCCCACGGCCTGGGAGGCCGTCGCCCGCGCCGAGATGGTGCCCGGCGAACCGCTGGTGGTCGTCGGGCTCGGTGCGGTCGGCCTGTGCGCGACCGCGGTTGCCCGGGCGCTGGGTGCCGATCCGGTGATCGGCGTGGACCCGGTCGCCGACCGCCGCGCCCGAGCCGCGTCTCTGGGAGCCGCGACGACCCTGGACCCCGTGCAGGCGGTGGCCCACGCGGCCGAACTGGCCTCCCCCGCCGTCGTCGAGGCGTCGGGCAGCGTGGCCGGCCAGCGTCTGGCGGTGGACCTGGTGCGCCCCGGCGGGGTGTGCTCGATCATCGCGGTGCAGACCGCACCATCCTTCGCGCTCAGCCCTATCGAGGCCTACGACCGCAACCTGACCCTGCGGCTGGGCCGGGCCTCGGCCCGCGCCACCCTCGAACACCTGCTGCCGCGGGTGGTCGCCGGGACGCTGCCAGCCCCGACGGCGGCCTGCGTCACCCACCGCGGCGTGCCCCTGGAGCAGGGTCCGTCGCTCTACGCCCGCTTCGCCGCCCGGGAGCCGGGACTTCTCAAGGCGGGGTTCACCCCCTGAGCCCCGGGTAGGCTCCATCGGCTGACCCGTCCCCTTCCTGCTGTCCGGAGCCCTTTCATGGCGCGACGCACCGAACTGCGCAACGTGGCGATCATCGCGCACGTCGACCACGGCAAGACGACCCTGGTCGACGCCATGCTGTGGCAGTCCGGCGCCTTCCGGGCCCACCAGGACATCGCCGAGCGGGTGATGGACTCCGGCGACCTCGAGCGCGAGCGCGGCATCACCATCCTGGCCAAGAACACGGCCATCGAGCTGCCGGCAGCGGACGGAGGCCGGGTCACGGTCAACGTCGTGGACACGCCGGGCCACGCCGACTTCGGCGGCGAGGTCGAGCGGGCCCTGGCGATGGTCGACGGGGCGCTGCTGCTGGTCGACGCCTCGGAGGGTCCGCTGCCGCAGACCCGCTTCGTGCTGCGCAAGGCGCTGGAGCGCCGGCTGCCGGTGCTGATCGTGGTCAACAAGGTCGACCGGCCCGACGCCCGGATCGCCGAGGTCCTCGACACGACCTTCGATCTGCTCATCGACCTCGGTGCCGACGACGCCCAGGTCGACCTGCCCGTGCTCTACACCAACGCCAAGGCGGGGACGGCCACCCTCGATCCCGACCAGCCCGGCACCGACCTCGGCCCGCTGTTCCAGACCCTGCTGGACCACGTCCCACCCCCTGAGCACGATCCCGACCACCCCTTCCAGGCGCTGGTCACCAACCTCGATGCCTCCCCCTACCTCGGCCGGCTGGCCCTGTGCCGCGTGCAGCACGGCCACGTTCGCCGCGGAGAGACCGTCACCTGGTGCCGCCGCGACGGCAGCACCGAGTCGGTCAAGCTCAGTGAGCTGTTCCTCACCGAGGCGCTGGAGCGCGTGCCCGCCGAGCAGGCCGGACCCGGCGACCTGATCGCGGTCGCCGGCATCGAAGAGGTCACCATCGGCGAGACGCTCGCGGACGCCACCGACCCCCGGCCGCTGCCGCTGTTGATCGTCGACGAGCCGAGCCTGGGCATGACGGTCGGGGTCAACACCTCCCCGCTGGCCGGACGTGAGGGGACCAAGCTCACCGCCCGGTTGATCGAGGCCCGGCTGCGGCAGGAGCTCGTCGGCAACGTCAGCCTGCGGGTGCTGCCAACCGAGCGTCCCGACACCTGGGAGGTCCAAGGGCGGGGCGAGTTGCAACTCGCGGTGCTGGTCGAGACCCTCCGCCGTGAGGGATTCGAGCTGACCGTCGGCAAGCCGAGGGTGGTGACCCGGGAGATCGACGGTGCCGTGCACGAGCCCTTCGAGCGGCTCTCCATCGACGTCCCAGAGGAGTACCTCGGCGTCGTGTCGCAGCTGCTCGGCTTGCGCAAGGGCCGGCTCGAGCAGATGGTCAACCACGGCACCGGCTGGGTCCGGCTCGAGTACCGCGTGCCGGCCCGGGGCCTGATCGGGTTCCGGACCGAGTTCCTCACCGAGACCCGCGGCACCGGCATCCTGCACCACCTGTTCGACGGCTACGAGCCGTGGCAGGGCGAGCTTCGCACCCGCCCCAACGGCTCCCTGGTCGCTGACCGCAGCGGCACGGCCAGCCAGTTCGCGTTGCTCAACCTGCAGGACCGCGGCCAGCTGTTCATCGGCCCCGGCACCGCGGTCTACGAGGGCATGATCGTCGGCGAGAACGCCCGCAGCGAGGACATGGACGTCAATCCGGCCAAGGAGAAGAAGCTCTCCAACGTGCGCTCCTCGACGGCCGACGAACTGGTACGCCTCACCCCGGCCCGCCAGCTGTCGCTGGATCAGGCCCTGGAGTTCATCCGCGAGGACGAGGCCGTGGAGGTCACCCCTCGGCATGCCCGGCTGCGCAAGCTGGACCTTTCGGCGACCGAGCGCGCCCGTGGCGCCAAGCGGGCCAAGCGCGACCACGCGTCCGCCCCCGGGTGAGCGCGCCCGGCGAGTTCGGCGCCGAACCAGACGGCCGACCACTACGCTGCGCCTCGACCCACGGCCCTCGACGCAGGGAGGCCTGGTGCCCGCCAACCCTGGCGCGTACGTCCCGACCACCCGGCTGCTGCCTCCGAGCCTGCCCGACCCGCACGTAGCCCGTCCCCGCATCGCGACGCTGCTCGACGAGGCGAGTCGCCACCCGCTGACCCTGGTGGTGGCCGGCGTCGGGTATGGCAAGTCCACGGCGCTTGCGGCCTGGGCCGCGGACCGACGTCTGTCGTGGTACGCCTGCACGACTCAGGACACCCGGCTCGTCAACCTGCTCCAGGGGCTGGCCGCCGCCCTGCGTACCCGAGTCGTGCGCCTGCCTCCGGAGCTCGACTCGGCTGTCCGGGGGATCGCCGGACCCGACAGTGACGATGCTGAACGGGCGGATGCGCTGGCCACCCTGCTGGCCGAGGCGATCGACGCGGCCGGCGGCGACCCGCTGCACCTGGTCGTCGACGACCTCGGACTGCTGCCCGAGGACAGCGGCGGCTCCCGGCTGGTGCAGGCGCTGGTCCGCCAGGCCCCCGCCCGGCTGCGCCTCGTTCTCGCCAGCGACGGCCGGCTGCCTGCGCTGCTGAGCCGAGGTCGTGGGACCCGGGAGCTTTCGGGCCGCGACCTGGCCTTCACCACCGAGGAGATCACCCAGCTGCTGCAGGCCACCGGCCCGGTCGGTCCCGAACTCGCCGAGCAGGTCCGCGAGGCGACCGCCGGATGGCCAGCAGCCGTCCGGCTGGTCGCCGAGGCGCTGCGCGACCGCAGCAGCGGGGACGCCAGCGACATCCTCGCGCGCGTGCACCGTCGCACGGGCCGGTCCTTCGACCTGCTCGTCGACGAGGTGTTGCGCCGGATGCCCGTGGCCCACCGCGAGGTGCTGGCACGGTTGGTGCCGCTGCCCCAGATCACCGACCGGATGTGCCGCGACCTCGGGCTGAGCGAGGATCCCGAGGTTCTCAACGAGCTCGAACGGCGCGGGCTGCTGGTCGAACTCGACGATGCCGACGGCGCCCGGAGCCTGGCCCCGATGGTACGCGAGACGCTACGCCACGCCGCCCCGCTGGATCCCGACGAGCAGCAGCGGCTCGCGGTGCGGGCCGCCGGCTGGTACGAACGTGAGGGTCGGCTCGAAGACTCGCTGCAGCTGCTGGCCGAGTTCGGGACCGGCGACGAGATCGCCCGGCTGCTGCGGGAGCAGGGGGCCCGGCTGGTCGCCACCGGGGCCTGCGCCACGGTCGTGCGGGCCATCGAGTGGCTCCCCGAGGCTCACCGCACCACCGACATCCGGCTGGTGGAGAGCCATGCCCGCCAGGTGCTCGGCGACTGGGAGGGAGCGCTGGCCGCGTTCGAACAGCTGGGTGGGTCCGAGGATCCTCTGCCGGCGGCCACGGCCTGGCGCATGGGGCTGATCCACCACCTGCGGGGGGACCTGCGCGGGGCGCTGGCGACCTACGAACGGGGCATGGCCGATCCCACCGCGGTCCCCCGGGCGCACCTGTTGGCGTGGTCGGCGACCGCCCGGTGGCTGCTCGGGGACACCGAAACCTGCCGAACCCAGGCCGAGGAGGCCTTCGCGCTCGCCCAGGACGCCGGCGACCCGGCCGCGCTGGCGATCTGCCACACGACCCTGGCTCTGATCGCCGCCGGGGACGGGGATCGCCGGGCCAACGACCACCACTACCTGCGCGCCCTGGCCGCTGCCGAGGAAGCGGGCGACGTGTTGCAGCTGCTGCGCATCCGCTGCAATCGCGGTTCGCGGTCGCTGGAGGAGGGCGCCTACCACGACGCGCTCACCGAGCTCGAACTCGCGCTGCGGCTCGGAGAGGCCTCCGGGTACGCCGCCCTGCATGCCCTGTCGCTCTGCAACCGCGGCGAGACCCGGCTCAAGCTCGGTCGGCTCGAGGAGGCGATCGCCGACCACGAGATCGCCCGAGCGCTGTACCAGCGGATCGACTCGAGCATGGTGGCCTACGCCCTGCTCGGCCTCGGTGACGTGCACCGCACCCGGGGTGACCTCACCCTGGCACGGGCCGCCTACGAGGAAGCCGTCACCATCGCCCGAGACAGCGGGGACGCGCAGGGACTCAGCCCGTCGTTGGCCGGGCTGGCCCGCGTCGTCGCCGCCACCGACCTGCCGCTGGCCCGGGCCCTGGCCGAGGAGGCGGTGGACCGCAACATCGGGCTCACGGCGGTCGGCGCCCACCTCGCAGCCGGGTTCGTGGCGCTGGCCAGCGACGATCACGCCACCGCGGTCACCCATGCCGAGCAGGCGCAGCGCGCCGCCCGGCAGCGCCGGGACCGTGCCGGGCTGGCCGAGTCACTGGAGTTGGCCGCCGTCCTCGCCGAGGATGCGCACCACGCAGTGACCCTGCTCGACGAAGCGGTCTCGATCTGGCGCGACCTCGGCGACCCGATCGGGCAGGCCCGCGCCGAACTGGCCAGCGCCCGACTCGACCCCGACGGCGTGCGGCACACCGCGGCGGCGCTGGCGGTACGGCGGCTCAACGCCGTGGGCGTACGGCTGCGCGCCACCGAGGCGGCGGGCACCCTGGCGGCGGTGGCCGAGCACCGCGCCCGGAACGTGGAGATCCGAACGCTGGGCGGCTTCACCGTGTGGCGCGACGGCGCTGCCGTGCCCCACGGCGCCTGGCAGTCACGCAAGGCACGGGACCTGATCAAGATCCTCATCGCCCGGCACGGCCGCCCCACCTCCCGGGAGCAGTTGGCCGCCCTGCTGTGGCCTGACGAACCGCACGAGCAGGTCTCCAGCCGACTGTCGGGGCTGCTGTCGGTGGCCCGTAGCGTGCTCGACCCGGACAAGCGGCACGATGCCAACGCCTTCCTGGTCGCCGACCGGCACACCATCGGCCTGGACCTGCGGCGGGTCAGCGTCGACGTCGAAACGTTCCTGGCCACCGCTACCGAAGGGCTGGCGCTGCGTACATCCGACCCGGAACGGGCGGCTGAGCTACTCGAAGAGGCCGAGGCCGCCTACACCGGCGACGCGCTCGAGGAGGACCCCTACGAGGAGTGGGCCATCCCGCTACGCGAGGAAGCCCGCGCTACCTACGTGTCCGTGGCACGCTCCCTGGCCCACGGGGCACTCGGAGCCAGGGACGCCGACCGGGCCGTGCGCTATCTGCTGCGCGTGCTCGAGCAGGACGCGTTCGACGAACGAGCGCACCACGAGTTGATCCGCGCCCTGGCCACCGACGGCCGGCACGGCGAGGCCCGCCGCCGCTACCGGGTCTACACCACCCGGATGGCCGAACTCGGCGTCGCTGCCACCCCGCTCGCCGACCTCGTCGAACCCCGCTGAGCTCCCGTCCGGCTGCTCGTCCTGGCGCAGCCGGAAGCTCACCCGAAGCCGACCCGAAGGGTGGGCTGGCAACCTGTCGGGCATGGACAGCTACCTCGTACGGATCTGGCGGCCCGCCGGGGCGACCACGGACGACGACCTACGCGGCGTCGTGACCGACCTGGCGACCCGCACCACCACCACCTTCCCCGACCAGTCGGCACTGCTGCGTGTGCTGCAGACCCCGCACGTCGGGTCCCACGGCGAGCGCACCGACCCACCCGAGCCGGTCACGGAGGTCGGTCCGTGACACTGGTCGCGCTGCCGACACCGCCGGACACCGACCCGGATACCGGCCCGGTGACGCTGACGGTGCTCGGCAGCCTCGAGCTCCGCGTCGAAGGACGGGACCGCACACCCGCGGCCGCCAAACCACGGCAGCTGCTGACCACCCTCGGACTGCACCACAGAACGCCGCTGTGTGTGGACGTGCTCATCGACGAGCTCTGGGAGCGCCCACCGCGAACGGCGCGCAACGTCGTGCAGTCCTATGTCTCCCGGCTGCGTGCGGTGCTGCGCGACACCAGTGCGCACGTCATCGGCGGACCCGACGGCTACCTGCTCGACCTTCCGGCGCAAGCGATCGACGCCGCACACTTCGTCGCCGGCGCGCGGGCCGCCATGGACGCCGGGGAGCCAACCACCCGCAGCCGCCTGCTCGACGAGGCGCTGCGGCGGTGGCCAGACCAGCCACCGACCAAACTCCCGCTCGGTCCGCGGGCCCAGCGCGCCCTGGACACGCTGCTCGAGCAGCGCACCGACCTCGAAGAGGAGCGTGCCTGGGTGGCCGCTCGACTCGGTGACCACCAGCGGGCGGTGGTGCTGCTGCAGCGGCTGGTCGATACCGATCCGTTGCGCGAGCAGGCCTGGTGCCGGCTGATCGAAGCGCTCCAGCACAGCGGCCGCGACGCCGAGGCGCTGCGAGCCTACGAGCAGCTGCGCTGCGTGCTGCGCGACGAACTCGGCGTGTCCCCCGGCGATCGGGCGCAGGCGCTGCACGCACGCCTGCTACAGCGCGATCGCCACACCGGCTCCGCACTCGACCCGCCGAGCGGCTCGCCGCCGGCGATCAGGACCCGGCCGGCCATCCCCCTGGTTGGTCGGGACACCGAGCGAGCACAGCTGCGTGGCCTGCTGCGCAGCACCCCGCTCGTCACGCTGACCGGGCCGACGGGGGTGGGAAAGAGCTCGCTCGCCCTCGACCTGGTCGCGGACGCCGTGCCGGGGGTGGTCGGGGTGGCCGAGCTGTCCGACTGCCGCACGCACGAGCAGGTGGTGTCCGCGATCCGGGCAGCGATCGTGCCCGGGCTGCCGGTGGACGCCCGGCTCGACGACCTGGTGCGCGCCCTGACTGATCTCACCGGACTGCTGGTGATCGACGGCTGCGAGGTTGCGCTCGACGCCGTCGCCGCCGTGGTCGACCGGCTGATCCAGACCCCGGCCGGACCGCGGGTGCTGGCCACGAGCCTCGAGCCCCTGTGGCTCCGGGGCGAGCACCGGGTCGCACTTGGACCCCTGGCCGTCCCGCCAGCTGCGGCTGGCACCGACGCGATCCTCGCCACGCCATCGGTACGTCTGCTCGTCGACCGAGCCCGGGCTGCCGGCTTCACCGCCCCGATCGACCATGGCGTGGCCACGGAGTTGGCCACCATCGCCCGAGCACTCGACGGACATCCGCTCTGCCTGGAGCTCGCCGCCGGGCGACTGGCCGCCCTGCCGCCCCACCGCGTCGCCACGAGGCTGCGCGATCCGCTTGCCCTGCTCGACCGCGGGAGCCGGGGCGGCCCGGACCGTCACCGGACGCTACAGGCGGCGATCGCGGCCAACCTCCGACTGCTGCACCGATCCGAACAGCGGCTGCTGTCCCGGCTCGCCGTGTTCTGCTCGCCGGCCTCCGCCGAGGACCTCCACGCAGTCGCCGCACTGCCCGGCCTGGACCTCGAGGCCACCGAGGATGCCCTGGACCGGTTGGTCGCGACCTCGCTGGTGCAGCCCCACGAGGGCCGGTTCACGATGCTCAGCTCGGTGCGAGGCGCTGCCCGCCGAGGACTGGACGAGGACCCGGACCGCGACCAGGTGCTCGCCGCGCACACCTGCTGGGTGCTCGGACAGGTACGTGGCGCGGAGCCGGGACTGCGTGGCCACGCACGCCGGCGGTGGTGGCAGCGGCTGACCGATCGCAGCTCCGACGTTCACGCCGCCATCGACCGGGCGATCGAGGCCGGCGAGGTCCCCGCCGCGGTCCAGCTGGCGCAATCCATGTGGTGGTTCTGGTACCTGCGCGGCGAACTGCGTGACGGCCACGACCGGCTCCGTCGGATCCTCGCGCTCCCGGCTGCGTCGGAGCATCCGACCGTCGGTCGAATCCGGGTCTACGCCGCCTGCTTCCGGGTGCTGCTCGGGGACCGTACGACCGGCGGCGCCGAAGCCGCCCACGCCGGTGCCCGACAGCGTGCCGTCGGGGATGTCCGCACCGCCGGCGAGGCGAGCAGCGTGGTCGCGCTGGCTGCCCTGCAGGAAGGTGATCTGCCTATGGCGCGGCGCTTCGCCGATGAGGCGCTCACGCTCCACCGCGCCGACGACGACCCCTGGTGTGTGGCCGCAGCCGGGCTACTGGCCGCCACGCTCCGGCTCATCGCCGGGGACGCCGCCGGCGCAGCCCCGTTGGCCGCCGAGAGCCTGCAAGGGTTCGCGCGGCTCGGCGACCTGCATGGCGTCGCCGATGCCGCCCAACTGCGCGCCGATCTGGCGCGGCGGGGCGGCGCACTCACCGAAGCCGCCGGCTGGTTGGCCACCGCCTTCGATGCTGCACGCGAGGCCGACCATGCCGCGGGCGTGGCCGCCACGACCCTCCGACTGGCGCGCCTGCGCCTGCATCTGGGCGATTCCGACGAGGCGGTGCGCACCCTGGGAGCCGCCCGGCTCCTCCAGCGACGCAGCGCCACCACCGACCTCGGACTGCTGGCCGAGGCGGATGCCGCCATCATCGCCGCCACCGAGGCCGAACTCGGTCCGGCCTGCGTCGAGCGTCTGCTCGGGCAGGGAGCGGGCCGGGATCCGACCGAACTGTTCGCGCCACTGGCACGGGCCATGACGGTCCACGGGCAACCGACCCGGCAACGGCATCGCGATCCCGTGGCCAACTGACCTCCAGCGCGCGGCTGCCCGCGGGCGCCTGCGGTCCTCGCGGTCCTTTCGGTCCTCGCGGTCCTCGCGGCGACGCCGGGCGGCTCCAGCGGCCCGCAGCCGGGTCCCGACACGCGTCGGTCGGAGTTGTGTCCTGCATTTCGAGGCCCCGGGGCCTCGAAATGCAGGACACAACGGGTCGGCGGCGAGCACCGGACGAGCTACTCGACGAAGCCTCCCAGATCATCGAGGTCGGACCCGATCGTCGGGTCGATCCCGTCCTCGTCGTCGTCGACTCCCAGGGCGTCGTGGCCGCCGCCGGCGCCGTCCAGCGCCGTGAGCTGACCCTCGATCGAAGCCGCCAGCTCCGGGGCAGCCGACCCCGGACCGCCGATGTCGGGTCCGGGCCCACCGACGGGGGCGTCCTCGTCCTCGTCGCTGCCGGGTGCTCCGGTGCCGAACCCGCCCGGGGGCGGTGCGGCCCCTCCCCCGGCGGCCTGCAGCGCCACGTTGTCCAGGCTGTGCTCGTCGGGGACGGCGATCGCCTCGTCATCGAGCGCCGGCGTGGTCTGACCTCCGGGTCCCTGGTTCTCGACCGCCATGCGCATCAGCCGCAGTGTTTCCGCGCCCATCGGGGAGAGCAGGAACTCGTGGAGCGCCTGCTCGCTTCCGAGGTCCACCTCGATCAGTCCACCACCGATCTGCTGCTCGAGTCCCCGGATCATCACCTCGCGCTCGGCGGCGAAGGCCGGGTTGGTCAGCAGGGCCTCGACGGCCTGCTCGTGGTCCACGTGGTGGTCCGCTGGGGAGGGCATGCCCTCGTCCCCGGCTTCGCCCTCGTCCCCCGCGGCGGAGTCGGCGGCGTCAGGCACCTCGTCCTCGGCCTCGGGGTCCTCGTCACCGCCCCCGTCGTCGTCATCGTCGTCGTCATCGTCTTCGCCGTCGTCGCTGCCGTCGGACGACGACGATCCCGAGGTGCGGTGATCCTCGGACGGCGTCGACGAGCTCTGGGTGTCCTGGACCTCTCCCTGCTGGTACGTCTTGGTCGAGCCGTCCGTGAAGGTGACGATGACCGAGTCACCGGTGACCTCGACGGACTCGATGTCGGCGAGATGGTGGGAGGGATCGTTGATGAGGTCGCGGGCGATCTCCTTGGCGACCTCCGTGGGCAGCGCGTCGTGGGCGAGCCCGAGTGCCGCGTTGGCCGTCGCCTGGTTGGCGTCCACGTCGGTCCCGGCAGGGACCGTGCTCAGGGCCTCCCCCTTCTCGGATCCGAAGGTGGCCTTGTGGAAGGTGAGGTTGCCCTGGGCGTCCTCGGTGACGGTTCCCCCCATCATCTCGTAGTCGTCGGCGGCCTGCTGCGCGGAGCGCGAGGGCATGGTGTCGACGTGGTCGTAGCCACCGAGCTCGGCCCGAGTTGCCTGCTCGACCGCGCCGACAAGCTGCTGGTCGTTCATGCCGGCGGTGTCGATGCCGAACCCGTTGGCGTAGTCGTGCAGCCACTGTCGGATCTCGCCGTCGCTCATGCCTGCGGCCAGCTGGTCCTTGACGCCGCCGGGGACGGCCTCACCGAGCGTCAGACCGTGGTCGACCAGCGAGTCGGCGTCGAAGTCGTCCGGGTCGAAGCTGGTCGGTGGCCCGCGGGCGGCGTCGACCGCGGTCACGTCGTGCGAGGACGCAAGCCGCGGGTGGTCGTCGGCCGAGTCGGACTGCCGGTCGCCCGCATCCAGGTCGGCCGCGTCGGCCTGCCGGTGGTCCGCCCCCTCGTCGGTCGTCCGTTCGAAGCTCCCGGTCTCCTCCTCGACCTTCTCCCACCTCGCGGCGCCGTCGTCCTCGTCCGCGCCCACGACGATGAGCCCGTGGTCCGCGTCCTCGACGTCGACGACGGCTGCCTCCTCGGGTTCCTCGACGACTCGGACGGCTGCCCCCTCGGGCTCCTCGATGAAGCGGGCAGGTGCTACCTCGGAGTCCTCGCCCCCAAGCTCGGAATCGACGCGTGCGGTGGGCTCCGACGACTCGTCGGATGCATCCTCGGCCTCGACGTCGGTCTCCTCCTCGCGTGTGGTACGCACCGGCGACTCGTCGGACGCGTCGGCGTCCTCCCGCCGGTCACGGTCCTCGCGCTCGGCGGCGGTGTCTCTCGGGTCACGGTCGGTCACGTCGTACCCCCCTGTTCCGAGGCGGTCAACGGTTCGTTCGACGTCGTCGGGGAACCGACCTCAGGGCAGGTCCCAGCAGGTGCCGGACTCGGCGATGACGGAGTGGTCGGGGTTGGCCACCAGCACGCACAGCTGCTCGGCTCCGGCGGGGCGGTCCCCCACTCCGTACCCGGTGAACGGACTGCCCTCCCCGTACACGAACCAGGGCCCCGATCCCGGCACACCGGCCTGTTCGGCGGGGATGGTGTCGAAGAAGAAGTGCACGTGCATTCCCGGCAGGGCGGGGTCGAACTCGTAGGTGGTGAAGTCGACCACGTAGGTATCGCCATCCAGCGCGATCTGGTCGATGGTCGCGAAGTCCACACCGGGTGGTACGACGAACTCCGGTTCCGGCTCGGGCTCGGGTTCCGGCTCGGGCTCGGGTTCCGGCTCGGGCTCGGGTTCCGGCTCGGGCTCGGGTTCCGGCTCGGGTTCCGGCTCGGGCTCGGGTTCCGGCTCGGGCTCCACCGACTGCTCGATCGCCGCGACGGGCTCGGCCGAATCTTCGTCGCCACCTCCGCCGAACACCAGCCAGCCACCACCGAGCAGCACCACGGCTGCGGCGATCCCTCCAGCCACCGGCACCCATCGCGGGCGCCCTGAGGCCGGTTCGGGTTGCGAGGGCGGGTCACCCGGGCCACCGGCCCCAGCGCCCTGCCGGTCCCACGGCGCGGTTGCCTCCAGGGCGGGGGGGGAAGCGGGCGACGCCGCATCGGTCGGTGTGGGCGTAGCCGGAAGCATGGCATCGGAGCCGGTCGCAACCGGGCCGGCGGGGACCGGCGGAAGGTCGGGCTCCGATCTCCGTGGCGGCACGGGGGCGACCACCACCGGCGGAGCCGTCGGCGAGGGAGAGGACGACTCCGGCGCGGCCGCCGGCGCCGCCACCGCGACCGGTACCTCCTCGGGGGAGGTCTCGGCCGTTCGTGTGGCCTGCAGCGCGGCTGCGTGCCCCGCCCCGAGCGCGATCGCGTGTTTGGGGTGCGCATCGACCGCGATTGGCCGGCCGAAGGCATCCGACACAAGCTCGGCGACCAGGGGGATGCGAGAGGAGCCGCCTACCAGCAGCACCGCGGAGATTTCGTCGGGACCGACCTTCGCGGTACCCAGGGCCCGGCGCATCGCCGCGACCGTCTCGGTGAGGGGCGGCCGGATGAGCTGCTCGAACTCGCCGCGAGTCAGACGGACCTCCGTCTGCACGGACGGTAGCAGCACCGGAATGGAGGCCTCGGTGTCGGTGGACAGCGCCTCCTTGGTCTCCACGCACTCCTGACGCAACCGCGCGAGCGAGCTGATCGTGGTCGGGTCGTCGAGATCGAGCCCGTCCAGCGCGCCGGCCAGTGCTCGGCGCACGTGGGCGAGGACCGCCTCGTCGAGGTCGATGCCCCCGAGCCGTTCGATGCCCTCGGGTTCGCCGAGGATGTCGAAACCGTCGACGGTCTTGCGCAGCACCGCCGCGTCGAAGGTTCCACCCCCCAGGTCGTAGACCGCGATCAACGCCCCGACCTCCACCCGCTCGTTGGCGGCATACGAGATCGCCGCCGCCTGCGGCTCGGTGAGCGTGACCGCCGCCGGCAGGTCTGCCATCCGGATCGCCTGACGGAGCAGGTCCTGCTTGTAGGGACCCCAGTTCGCCGGGTGGGTCACCGCGATCTGGCCGGCTGGGCCGCCCTCGAGCTCGGCGACCTTGTCAACGACCCACCGCAGCAGCTTGGAGGTGAGCGCCTCGGCGGAGTACGGCGAACCACCGAGCAGTAGTGGCGTAGGATCGCCCACCCGCCGCTTGAACTCACGGGCGATGCGTCCGGGCTCGGTCGCCGCGCGGCGCTGTGCGGTCTCCCCCGTCAGGATGGTCTCGTCTGGCCGCAGGTAGATCACCGACGGGATCGCTGCGGAGCGATTGCCCAGCCCGACGACCTCCACACGGTCGCCGCGGGCGATGGCTGCTGCCGTGTAGGTGGTGCCCAGGTCGATGCCGAGGTGGTAGGCGCCGTTGCTGGTCATTTGAGTCCTCATCCTGGAATCGTGGGACGCGAGACGGGTCGCGTCCCGTGCTCAGCGGACAGCCTGTCGCATGCCCCGTCTCACCGCCTCCCCGACCCGGACGCACCAGCCCCCTATCCGTCCCCTATGCCTCCCCCGACGCCTCCCCCCTGCCGATCCCCGGGATCGGGGGGGAATCCCCGACGCGGGAACCGCCGGCCGTTCGTAGCGTGACCTCCATCGATGACCGACCACCTCGCACCAGGAGCGCGAACGATGGCCAACCAGATGCTCATGACTCTCCACGAGTTGCTGCTGAAGCTGTTCACCGACCCCTCGTACCAGGCGGAGCACGAGGACGTCGAGCAACTGCTCGTCGACCACGGCCACGGTGACGTCTCGCCGGGCGAACTCAAGCAGGCCATGGCCCTCGTCGCCGACGACCTGCCCCCGGTACAGGCCCAGCAGCTCACCAGCTACCTGCAGTCGAGCTCGGGCGCGACCGGTACGAGCACCTTCAACATCAACCAGGGCGGCGGCGCTGCCGGCACCGCGACCGCTGCAACCGGCGGCATGAACACCCCACCTTCGACGGCCGGCGGCAGCACAACCGGGGACGGCGGTAGCGGCGGCGCAGGCAGCTCCGCCACGGGGAGCGGGTCCGGCGCCAGTGCCGGCGCCAGTGCCGGCGCCAGTGCCGGCGGCGGTAGCGCGGCTACCGGGGCTGTTGCCGCGACGCCACCCCCACCACCGCCCGCCGTTGCGAACGAAGCGCCCATCGAGACGGTCGTTCGCGAGATCAACCACATCACCAACAACATCACCAATATCTCTGAGACCAACGTCACGAACATCGACGACCGTGACACCATTCTCGACAACTCCGTGAGCCAGTCCATCGTGGCCGGCGGCAACGTCGACCTCGATCAGGACATCACCAACAACACCGCCTCCGGTGACGGGGCCGTCGCCGGCGCCGAGGGCAACGTCAACACCGGGGAGAACAGCGGCATCGTCGGCGATGCGTCCGGTGCGCGGGTGACCAACCTCGACGGCGACGGCAACACGGTCATCAGTGACGTCGGCGAGGAGGCCAACGTCGTCACCGGCGAGGTCGGGCAGTTCGTCGGCGGCAGCGTCAGCGACTCGAACCTCATCGGCGGCGACAACCAGGGCGTTGCCATCGCCGATCCGGGCAACGTCGAGGGCGTGATCGTCGGCGACGGCAACACCTCGATCGGCGACGTTGGAGGCAACGTCAACCTCGGAGGTGAGCAGGTCAACGTCCAGGACAGCGAGGGCGTGAACCTCGGCGGCGAGCAGGTCAACATCCGGGACACCGGCGACGTCGCGCTCGGCGACGGCAACGTCCAGGGCAGCGAGGGCACGATCATCGGCGACGGCAACGTCCAGGACAGCGAGGCGGTGAACTTCGGTGACGGCGAGCAGAACATCGCCGCCGACGGAGTCATCAACACCGGCTCGGGCGACGTCATCCAGGCCCAGGATGCGGCGGTCAACACCGGTGCGTTCGGTGAGGCCGCTAACGCCAGCCTTGGCGGGTTCGGCGAAGGCGCCGCAGACGGCGACGGCGCGAGCATCGCCCAGGTCAACGTCGGTAGCGGCTCGGCTGACGCAGCGATCGATCAGTCGACCAGCATCGACCAGCAGGCCACCGTCAACCAGACCCAGAACGTGGCGGTCGACGGGGGCGGCGGCGGGGACGCGTTCGGCGAGGCCGACCAGGGCGTCGGCTTGGACATGGACGGTGGCGGCGACCATTCCTCGATCGGGATCGAGTCCGACCAGGTGGCCTCGGCGGAGCAAGAGGCGCCCGACCCGGTCGATGACATGGTCATGGACTGAGACGGGCCCGGTCCGGCGGCGGCCACCGTCGCCGTCGTCGGACCCTCGGCCATGAGCAGGAGGAAGGACCCGTGGGCGCAACGACCACGCCGAGCATCGCCGCGGCAACGCGACCGGGCGGTTCGGTCGAACGCGCAGCCCTCGACACGTTGAGCCTTGCGATCCAGGCGAGTGACGCCTACGGGCGCAATGACCTCACCCAGCGCCTGCGGCAGGTCGAACAGCGGCTGACCGATCCGCACGTGCGGGTCCTGGTCGTCGGGGAGTTCAAGCAGGGCAAGAGTTCGCTGGTCAACGGTCTGGTCAACGCCCGGGTCTGCCCGGTCGACGACGACGTGGCCACCTCGGTGCCCACGGCGGTGGGCTACGCAGAGCAGCCCACCGCCGTGGCCGTCCGTGCCCCCCAGCAGCCCGACGAGTCGCCGGTGCGCGAGCAGGTCGACATCGACGACATCGCCGAGCACGTTTCCGAGCTCGGTAACCCCGGCAACGAGCAGCGCCTGTGGGCTTTCGAGGTCGGCATCCCTCGCGACCTGCTGCGAGGTGGGCTGGTCCTGGTCGACACGCCCGGGGTGGGAGGCCTCGGCTCGGCGCACAGCGCCACCACCATCGGCGCGCTGCCCTCGGCAGACGCGGTCGTCCTGGTAAGCGACGCCTCGCAGGAGTTCACGGAGCCCGAACTCGCCTTTCTCGATCTCGCCCGCGAGCTCACCCCGACCGTGGTCTGTGTGCTCACCAAGACCGACTTCTACCCGCAGTGGCGAACGATCGTCGATCTCGACCGGGGGCATCTCGCGTCCCGGGGGATCGACGCGCCGGTGCTGCCGAGCTCCGCGACCTTGCGTCGACTGGCGCTGGACCGCGGTGACCGAGAGCTCAACCGCGAGTCGGGCTACCCCGCACTGGTCGCCACACTGCGCGACGGAGTGCTCGCCGACGTCGCCCGCCTCGCCCGCAGCAGCGTCGCCCACAACGTCGCCGCGGTGACCGAGCAACTCGTCCAGCCGTTCGAAGCCGCCCGACGCCTGTACGCCGATCCCTCCCAGGCCGCCGAGTTGCTCGCCGAACTCGAAGCCGCCCGCGACCGAGCCAACGCGCTGCGCAACCAGGCCGCCCGCTGGCAGCAGACGCTTGGAGACGGCTTCTCCGACCTCGCCGCCGACGCCGACCACGAGCTGCGGTCGCGTACCCGCCGGCTGGCCAAGCAGGCCGAGGACGGGATCGCGGAGGTCGACCCCGGGGAGGTGTGGGAGCAGATCGAGCAGTGGCTGTACCGGGCGGTGACCGAGGAGATCGCCGCGCACTACGCGATGGTCACCTCCCGGGCCCGCGAGCTCTCCGCCGAGGTCGCCACCCACTTCGCCGATCAGCAGGGGACGAACGCAGCCGTCGACCTGACCGCCCCCATCGAGGTCCTGCGTCAGATCGATCCGGCCGCCCGGGTCGAGGCCGACGACACGGGAACGGGCGGCAAGGCACTGACCGCGATGCGCGGCTCCTACGGTGGGGTGATGATGGTCGGGATGCTCGGAGGCGTGGTTGGGTTGGGCATGATCAACCCGATCTCGCTGGGGTTCGGGGCCATGCTCGGGCGCAAGGCACTGAAAGACGAGCGGGAGCGCGCCCTGAACCAGCGTCGTGCGCAGGCCCGGCAGGCCTGCCGCGGGTACATCGACGAGGTCAGCTTCGTGGTCGGCAAGGACGCCCGCGACACGCTGCGCCGCCTGCAACGCACGCTGCGCGACACCTTCACCACCCGGGCCGAGGAACTGCAGCGCTCCACGGCCGGTGCGGTCGAGGCCGCCCAGCAGGCGCTGCGCTCCCACGAGTCCGAGCATCAGGCCAAGCTGCGGGATATCGACGCCGAACTCGCCCGCCTGCGCGACCTCGCAGCCCGTGCTCAGCGGCTGACCGCGAGCGCGGGAGCCGCACGATGAGCGCAGCCTCAGGGGCCCGGACGGGCAGCGGCGTGCACACCCAGGTGGCGGCCCTGCTGGACCGGGCCGCGGAACGCTACCGCGACACCACCGCCGGCGAACACCTGACCGACGTTCGTGCGCGGTTGTCCGCGCCGCTTCGGGTAGCGATCGCCGGCAAGGTCAAGGCCGGCAAGTCGACCCTGCTCAATGCCCTGGTCGGCGAGCAACTCGCCCCGACCGACGCCGGCGAGTGCACTCGCATCGTCACCTGGTACCAGGACGGACTGACCTACCGGGTCACCGTGCAGCCGCACGACGGTCCGTCAGCACAGGTCCCCTTCCGCCGTGAGGACGGCCACCTCGACATCCGGCTCGGGGAGCACCGACCCGAGGACCTCGAGCGGATGGTCGTGGAGTGGCCGTCGGCCACGCTGCGGGCGATGACGCTGATCGACACCCCGGGGATCGCCTCACTGTCGAGCGACGTCTCGGCCCGGACCACCGCGTTCCTCGCACCAGAGGACCGACCGGCCGAGGCCGACGCGGTCTGTTACCTCATGCGCCATCTGCACGCCACCGACGTGCGTTTCCTCGAGGGTTTCCACGACGACGAGGCGGCCTCGGCCACGCCCATGAACGCAATCGCGGTGCTGTCGCGGGCCGACGAGATCGGCGTCGGTCGGATCGACGCCATGCAGACGGTGCAGCGCATCGCCGCCCGGTACCGTCGTGACCGCCAGGTACGCAGCCTGTGCCAGACGGTGCTGCCGGTCGCCGGGCTGCTGGCCGAAGCCGGCACGACCCTCCGGCAGGACGAACACGAGGCAATCACCCGGCTGGCGGCCCTCGATCGTCAGCGATCCAACGACTTGCTGCTCTCCGCCGACCGCTTCGTCGCTCCAGGTGATGACCTTGGTCTGGATGAGGGGGTCCGCCGGGAACTGCTCGACCGACTCGGTTTGTTCGGAGTGCGGCTGGGCATCGCTCTGGTGCGCGCCGGCAGCGTGCGCAGTGCAACCGAGCTGGCAGGCGCCTACGTCCAGCACTCCGGGATCAGCGAGCTGCGTGCGGCGCTGACCACGCAGTTCCGAGACCGTGCTGAACTCCTCAAGGCCCGCACCGGTCTGACCGCCCTCGAACAGGTCCTCCGGCAGCACCCGACCTCCGCCGCCGAGGACCTCGCCGCCGAGGCCGAACGCATCCGCGCCAGCACGCACGAGTTCGTCGAGGCCCGGCTGCT
The DNA here is from genome assembly GCA_007134165.1 of Nitriliruptoraceae bacterium. Classification (GTDB taxonomy): domain Bacteria; phylum Actinomycetota; class Nitriliruptoria; order Nitriliruptorales; family Nitriliruptoraceae; genus SKJO01. Next base: position 24,213 of record SLLJ01000360.1, read on the forward strand.
CAACGCTCTGCGGGCTGGCAACCTGCCGCTCCCCGACACCGATGTCGAAGAGGCCGAGCGGCTGCTGGGGGGACAGGGCAGTGCCCCCGCAGCCCGGCTCGACCTCCCGGCCGGCAGTCCCGCCGAGCAGTTCGTGCAGGCCGCCTCCGCGGCGGTGCAGCGCTGGCAGCGTCGGGCCGAACACCCGCTCAGCAGTCCGGACGCCACCGAGGCCGCCCGCCAGGTGGTGCGTAGCTGCGAGGGGATCCTGGCCGACCTGACTCAGGCACCCTCGGGCTCGCCACCCACGGGTCGGTGACGACGCAGGGCCAGGAGCAGCTCCTCGCGGGTCGACACCCCGAGCTTGCGTCGGATCCGCGCCACATGGTGCTCGACGGTCTTGGGCGCGATGAACAGTTGCTGGCCGATCTGCCGATAGGTCAGCCCGGCAAGCAGGTGGGTGGCCACCTCCTGCTCCCGCCCGGACAGTTCCCCGACCGGATCGACCAGCGACGGCGAGGACGGAGCCGGCAGGCTGCGCGCCAGATGCAGCAGCGAACGCATCGCCTCGGCGTCGCGGCAGCGGATCGCGGCGGTCCCCGCCAGCCGGGCGGCCTCCCAGCTCATGCCCGCATCCGCCAGTGCTTCCGCCGCCTGGCGGACCCTGCCCGGATCCACCTCGCCGCCGAGGGCGTCGGTCCAGACCGGCGCCGCCAGGTGGAGGGGCGCGACCCGGGGTCCAGGGACCGGCAGCGCCTGGATACGCTCAGCCGCCCGACGTGCCGCCACGAGATCGTCGCGGGCGATCGCGGCATGGAGCTGGTCCCAACGGCAGGGCAGGGCCCACAGCGGGGGGTGTCCCGCCCGATCGAGCAGTGCGTCGATGCGCAGCTCCACGCTCTCCACGGTGCGGTGATCTCCGAGCCGGGACCCGGCGATCAGCAGCTCCGTGATCGCCGGCAGCTGCAGCAGGTCGGGCGGGAGACGCAGCAGCCCCGTGCGTGCCCGGCGCCACCCGGCCAGCATCGCCTCCAGGTCGCCGGTCCGACGCGCGACCGCGCAGCGCACCGCGTCGGCGAGCGACTGGTCGCGCGGATCCGCCTGCCGCCAGGCCCGACCGGCCTCGAGCGCAGCCACGACCTCGTCGGCACCGACCCAGTCGCCCCGCCGCATCGCAATCCAGGCGCTGGTCAGCTGCTGGCGCCGACGCCGCCACGTACCGGTCCGACGCGGCGGGCGACGGAGGGTCTCGGCGGCTAGATCGAGTTCGCCGAGCAGAGCGGCCACCTGGGCCGCGATCACGGCGGTCGGCTCCGGCAGCTCGACGAGATCCGGAGCGAGGTCCTCGAGCCGGGCGGCCTCCAGCAACCGCAGCATGCCCGGCAGCGGATCGTCCGCGACGGTACCCAGCAGCCCGTCGAGCCTGGCACGGACCACCCCGGCCCGCAGCCCTTCGGGTCCGGGGGGGTGTACGCCGGCGACGGTCCGCAGGGCGTCGAGGTCTCCGGCCGCGAGGAACCCGAGCGCGGCGAGGTCGGCGGTGTGTGGGTCACCGGCGGCCAGCCGGGCCGCGCGCTCCCAGCCGCCGCGGGCTGCGAGCACGCCGGTCGCTGCCCGCACCGCATCAGCCCGAACCGGCCCGTCATCGGCCGTGAGCACGACATCCAGACCGGCCAGGCACTCCTCGGTCCGTCCGGCATGGAAGGCGACCACGGTCGTGCCGCAGGCCAGATCGGCGCGGGCCGCGCCCGCCCGCTGTGCGGCCGCCAGCAGCGCCTCGGCCCGGTCGGGGTCCGCAGCCGCGAGCCGGTGGGCGGCGGTGATCAGGCACCGGCCGATCGCCGGCCCGGTGGCGCCCACCGCGACCAACCGTTCGGCCACCGACGACGGGTCGTCGACGGCCAGTTCGCAGGTCGCCGCCCGCTCGGCGATCTCGGCGACGGCAGCCACCGGGCTGCTGCGTCGAAGGGCATCCGCGACCACGGGGACCAGCCGCGGCGTGGCATCCATCGCCAGTCCGGCCGTCACCAGCTCGTCGACGCCAGACTCCAACTCGTGGCCGTCGAGCCCGGCCGCCGCCGCCAGCATCGCGCGGTCGATCCCGGCGAGCAGGGCGGTGGCCAGCAGCAGACGCGCGGCCGGATCCGACAGCCGCCGGCCTTCGGCCCGCACCGCCTCCTCGACGGCTGGCGTGCACCAAGCACGGGAGACCGGACCGTCCAGTGCCACGGCTTCCAGCCACCTCGGCAACCCGCCGCTCCCGGTCAGCAGTTCGTCCGTCACGACCGGGGAGGGTCGCTCGCCCCAGCGGGCGGCGAGCAGCTCACGCGACTCGTCGTGCCCCAGAGGACCGAGCACGGCCGGGGTCCGGTCGAGTCGGTCGAGCAGACGGGCAGCCGTGCCTCCAACCGGCCGGTGGGCGAGCACCACGGCACGGTGTCCGCCGACCAGCTCGATCAGGGTCGCCTCGTCGGCAAGCTCAGCGTCGTCGACGAGGAGCACGCCGTCGGGATCCTCGGACGGCGGTGGGCCAAGCCCCACCGACCACCGTGCCGCACCGACGATCTCGTCGCCGAGCGCAGCCAGCAGCCAGGACTTGCCCACCCCTCCTGGCCCGGTCACCCGACGGCAGCCCCCGGCCTGCACCGAGGTGAGCAGGTCCGCCAGGGTGCGCCGACGGCCCGCGAGGTACGTATCGAGCGTGAGCATGTGCCTCCCGATCGCTGGGCGGGGCCAGGGTCGCGCGTCAGACGTGCAGGCCGCTGCAGCACGGCTGGAGCGCCGCTGGAGCGACCCCGATCCGAACCACCGGGATCACGGGACCGCTGGCCCGCAACCCCGGGCCCTGTGGCCCGGTTGTCGCCCCCGTGAACGGCCGATGATCAGGTGGAAGGGTCGGATGCTGCGCACCACCGGAGGCTTGCCATGTCCTCGCCACCCTGGGTCACGCAACCGCAGCCGGGTCCGGCTCCACCCGATCCCGGCCCAGGCCCGGACCGACGCGGTCCGAGCCCCGCCGTGGCGGTCGGCGCGATCGTCGGGGCGATCGTGCTGCTCGCCCTCGGAGTGGTGATCGTGCTCCTGCTCCGAGGTGACGGGGCGGCATCGACCCAACCGGCACTCGAGATCCTGCCCGAGGTCGTGCCCTCGACGCCGGACCCCGAGCCCGACCCGGAACCGGACCCCACGCCGGTCGCGGACGCCGACCTCGAGATCATCCTCAACTGGTCCTCGCACGCCGATCTCGACCTCACCGTGATCGACCCGCAGGACGACGAGGTCGGCCGTGGGGCGCTGCCGCCGGCCAGCGGAGGCACGCGGGACACCACCGCCAACGACGGCTGCTCCCAGACGCGTGCACCCGCCCAGGAACGGGCCCGCTGGGAGCACGGTGAGGCCCGACCGGGAAGCTACGAGGTCCGCGTCCGGTACGCCGCAGAGTGCGATCAAGGCACCGGACCGCAGGACTTCGAGGTGCGCGTGGTACTGCCCGGGGTCGGGGTGGCGAGCTTCACCGACACCCTCGCTCCGGGCGAGCAGGTGGTCCTGCTCGATGTACGGTTCCCGACCGGTGAGGTGTTCGACCTGCGCACCGCCGCCCCCTCCGGACCACCCGACGACCCCGGCCCCGCCGCGCCGCCCGCGCCGGCCCCACCACCCGACCCAGAGCCCGCGCCGATCCCGCGTGGCAACGTCGAGGCCCTGCCCTCCGGCCTCTTCTGCCGAGACCTGCGCAGTGCCGGCTACCCCTACTGGGATGCCGTGCGCTACTGGGAACGCGAGGGCCGCCCGGCACGTATGGACGCCACCGGCGACGGTATTCCGTGCACAACGGTGTACGCGTGGAACGACGTTCGCGACTACTGGGGGCAACTCGTCGATCCCGACTTCCAGGAGGGCGGCGACGTCTCGTAGCGCGGACTGCATCGACCTCTACACTGCGCGCCCAGGGTGCAGCCGAGTGCGCGCCGTGCCGCCCCGAGGGAGTGCGTATGCGTGGCGTGGGCTCGACGGCACTGGTGCTGCTGGTGGCCTGCACGGCGCCGCCGGCCGACCTGCGTCCCGCCGCGAATGAGGACCCTGGCTCACCGCCGGCCGAGACCACGGCTGACCCGCCGGCCGCCGTCGACGACCCGGTCGCTGCCTGGCTGGCGGAGGCCGAGGAGGCGCTCGGCCGTCCAGAAGTCGACGCCCCCACGTTTTTCTACCTGTCGATGCACCCGGATGCCCGACCGGCCTTCCGCAGCTGCGACACGTCCTGGATCGCCGAGGCCGAGCTCCGCTGGCAGGCGCACTACCGCGTCGAGGCTGACCCGACCGCCAGCGTGTCGGCACCCTGGGTGGGACGCAGCGGGCCGCTCGCCGAGCGCAGCTTCCCTCGCGCGCGTGAACTGCGGCTGCGGCTGACCGACCCCCAGGGGGAACTGTCGGCCGCCGTCGTGCCCTACGTGGTCGAGGACGGCCAGCTGTGGTGGTTGGCCGACTGCCCCGAGACGGGCTGATCGAGCGGCGCGGTCAGCCGGGCGGCGCGGTCCGACAGGGCTGGCCCCGCACGCTGGTGAAGCCTCCGCCGTCCGGTCCGTCGCTGGGCGCGCAGGCCGGCGGACCCGGCGGCACCTCGAGGTCGACGTCGAGCACCGGCAGCACCACCCGGGAAGGGGCGGCCACGTGGTGGGCGATACGGTTGGTCACCTGCAGGCCGCCGGGAACGGCCTCGGCGAACGCCCAGAGCGGGCGGTTGCCGCCCGGGGCCTCCACGCTCAGCCGCAGCCGGGAGCCGGCGCGCAGCACGTCGGCGAACGGAAAGGTCTCGACCGCCAGACGGTTGAACCCCTGCTCCAGCGGCGCGGCGTCGGCGGCGAGCAGCGAGGGCGTGGGGCGCAGCGGGGTGGCGGCGGGGTGTAGCGCCCGGCGCGAACCCCTGAGCCAGCCGGTGGTCAGGTAGCGCTCGGTCCCGTCGGGCCGGAGCTCGCTGAGCACCACCTCGACGTCGGTGTCACGCAGCGGATGGTCGGTCGCCAGCCACAGCTCCACCCCGGCGGAACCGGCCAGCACCAGGTCCTCGTCGAGTGGCGACGTGGCGAAGGCGGCGTGGCGGCCCTCGGGGGGCTGCCGCCAGCGGTAGTCGGGCTGCAGGCGCCACACCTCGCTGGTCGAGGGTCGGGCGGCGAAGCTTGACACCGGGGAGGCGGCCGGGTCGTACACATAGGGGGTCTGGGCCGCAGCCGTGCCGTCGTCGGCACCGACGGGAGGCTCCCGGGTCAGCTCACCGCCAGCGCCGAGGTACCAGGCGGCCGCCTCGGCGTCGAAGCCCGGGTCGAGGTTGGGCAGCTGGGCGAAGTCGACGCGGTGGGAGAAGCGCGGGAAGGGGAACCCATCGGGGCCCTCCCCCGCGCCCGACTCGAACAGCAGGTGGGCCGGCGGCTCGGCGCGGTAGGCGGCCAGGGACTGCTCGTAGGACATCCCGGCGAAGCGGTCCGCGGGGATCATGTCCCTGGTGATGGGCACCAGCTCGCCGAGTAGCTGGGCGTACACCGCCGGCAGCACCAGCAGCCGGAGCAGGTCGAAGTCGTCCCGTTCCGTCAGCTGCGGGGTGCGTTCGGCCACCAGCAGCTCGAGGAACTCGATGAGCTCGACCAGCGCGACCGGCCCCAGCGCCTCGACGTGGGTGCCGTTGGTACCGAGGAAGCGGACCAGGCGGTCGTCCCGCTCGAGGTCCAGCGCGTCGAGCAGGGCCGCGGCGCGCCCGCCGGTCTGCTCGTCCTGCCAGGCGTTGACCAGCAGCAGGTCGGTCGTGATCCGCTCGGCGAGGTCAGCGGGGGTGCGCGACTCCCACAGTGCGGTGCGGTCGGGGTTCGCCACGATCCGTTCGAGCAACGGCAGGTTCTGGCCCCGCAGCCGAACGTTGTCCCGGCAGGTTGCGGCGCCCGGAGCGTCGCTGGCGACCAGCTGGTCGACCCACGCCTGGCCGTCGGGGAAGCGAGTGTCGCGCGCACGCTCGCGCGCCCAGTCCACCGCGAACCCGGTGTTGAAGATGCCGCCGGGGTACACGGTGTCCAGGGCATGGTCGCTGACGACCGCGATCGGCGCGGCGGCGGCCAGGCTCGGCGGCTGGGTGGCAGCCAGGAACAGCTGGGTGATCCCCGGGTAGGACACGCCAGTGGTGCCCACCTTGGCGGACCAGGGCTGGGCGGCGACGACCTCGACGGCGTCGTAGCCGTCGAGGGCCTGTGCGGGCTCGAGGTGGTCGAACGCGCCGCCCGAGCAGCCGGTGCCGCGCAGGTTGACAGCCACCGTGGCGTAGTCGAGCAGTTGGCCGATCGCCAGGGTCGGTGCCTGCAGGCTGACCGGCAACCCGCCCACGGCCGGTGGGGCGGACACGTCGTAGCCGGAGTACTCGATCAGCGTCGGGTACGGGCCGTCCTCGGGCGGGCCGGGCAGGGTCACGTACGCGCTGAGTTGGGTGCCGTCGCGGGTCGTGAGGTAGGTCAGCCCCTCGTCGAGTTGCTGGTCGGCGTAGAACTCCGGTGGCGGAGGCGGCCCGTCGGCGGCGAGCACCGTGATCGGCTCGGACCTGTGGGTCACGCCCTGCTCGACGTAGCGCACCGTGTAACCCTCCCCCGGCGCCACACCCGAGTAGGCCAGACGCCCATCCAGGGCGCCACGGATCACGATCGATCCTTCAGCGTCGGTGAGCTCCCCACCGGCGTGGCGCGCCGCACCGTCGAGTTCCCAGTCGAGCGCGTCGCTGACCACGGGTTCGCCGTCGGGGTCGAGCAGCGTCACCGGTGTGGCCGGATCGGCGCCGATCACCGCGACCTGCTCGATCGAGCCTCGGACGACGACCCGGGCAGGAGCCATCGGAGTGTCGGGGGCGGGAACCGGGGCGGGCAGCGACCCGGTGGGTTCGCGCAGCACCCCGGCAGCGGCCAACAGGTCGAGGTGGCGGACGAGCAGGGACGCGACCTGCCCGCGGGTGACCGGCAGGCCGGGTCCGAAGCTGCCGTCGGGGAACCCGGCGACGACGCCGGCGGCCGTGAGCCGGGCGACCTCGGGGCCGTGGACGTCGTGGAGGTCGAGGTCGGACATGCCGGTCGTGGTGGCCGCGGGCAGCACCGGCACCGCCGGCAGCTGGGTGACGAGTTCATCATGGGTGCGCACCAGCAGGCTGGCCAGCTGAGCCCGGGTCACCGCCTCCGCCGGCGCAAAACGTCCGTCGGGGTGTCCCGCGACGATCGGCGGGTCGAAGGCGGCGAGCGCGTCCACCGCGGCGGCAAACGGGCCTTCGACCAGGTCGGGGAACCGGGCCGGTGCGACCGGCGGGAAGGCGAACCGGGGAACCTGGGTGAGCAGGCGCGCCACCAGCAGCGCGGTCTGCTGACGGGTGACCGGCTCGCCGGTGCCGAAGGTCGTGGGCGTGGTGCCCCGAGTGATGCCGAAGGCGACGAGGCAGTCGATCGCCGACGCATGGGTCTGCCCCCGGTCGGTGAAGCCGGCGTCGGGCAGATCGTCGGGGCAGGCGCTCGCCCGCGCGGGGCCGATCTCGCCGACCACGACCGTGGGGCCGTCGGGGCGCCCGAAAGACTCCTCGGCCGGCACGGTGGTGCGCGGCGCGGCGGCGGCCACGGCCGGCAGCAGCGCCAGCAGCAGCGCGGCCGTGAGCAGCGCGGCCGTGGGGCGCCGGTTCGTGGCCGTGTCCAGATGGTGCATGTCTGCCTCCCGACCGGAGCGATCGTCGCGTCGCCGGCGGATCGGGACGCTACCGCCCCCCGGTGCGCTGCGGTCGGGGCTCATCGCACCGCGTAGAAGAAGCCGTCCCGCGATCCGACGTAGATGCTGCCGCGCCAAACCGCCGGCGTGGATTCGATGCAGCCGGCCATCGGCAGGGTCCAGACCTCGCGGGGCGCGGTCGGATCGGCGAGGTCGTAGGCGCGCAACCCGGGCTGGTTGCACCGACCCACCAACAGCCAGGGGTGCCCGTCGTCGTCCTCCACCACCGCCGGAGAGGACCACTCGTGGAAGCCGAGCTGCTCGCGCCAGACCACCTCGCCGTCGTGGCGGTCGACCACCAGCAGCTCGCCGGGGTGGGTCGGCAGGTACAGGTGGTCGCCGTACAACGCCGGGGTGGCCCAGGCGCCACCGTCGCTACCGGGTGCCAGCGGCGGGATCCCCACCCCCCACACCCTCGGGTCGTCTGCTCGGCGCGGGTCGAGCTTGACGAGCTGTCCGACCTCCTCGGCACGGGGCAGGAAACGCTGGAGTTCCACGGTGACGTAGAGGAACCCCTCGACGTCGACGACGATGCTGGCATCCGCGTCGTCGCCGACCCAGTAGTCGAGCACGATCTCGACCTCGCCGGCCTCGACCGCCGCGCGGTCCAGACCCACGACCCGCCCGCCCGAGTTGACCCAGTACACCGCATCATCGGTCACCGCCGGGCTCGACTCGATCGAGACGTTGCCGTCACCGATGGCCGCGATCAGCTCGTCGGTCCAGGCCGGGACCTCCACGAGGATCTCGGGGTCGACCTGCACGCGGCCCTGGTCGTCGTAGCCGCGGTTGACGCGGACCGCGCGGTACCAGGAGTCCTCCCCACCGACGTGCAGCACGTCGTCGACCATCGAGGGGTTGGCGTCCCAGTCGTTGTTCCAGCGTCCCTGCGGGTGACGCCCGAGCCGCCACAGCTCGGTGGGCTCGTCACGGTCGAGGGCGACGATGCGCAGGAAGCCATCGCGCGAACCGACGTACAGCAGCGGGTAGCCGTCGGGGTCGAGCGTCTCGGTGCCCTTCACCATGAACCCGGTGCGCAGCGGCGGTCGGGTGGGTTGCCCGGTTGCGGCGTCCAGGAAGTGCACCGCACCGTCGTACGCCCCGAAGATCACCTCGGTCACACCGTCGTCGCGCTCCCACACCAGCGGCTGGCCGGTCCAGCCGGTGCCGCACCAGCTGCGCTGCTGCTCGCCGCTGCCTTCGGTGGAGCACATCGGCCGCTCAGGGAAGCGCCAGGCGACCTCAGGGTCGGTTGGCAGGGGTCCGAGTCCGTAGAAGGTCCGGGTCGGGTTGCCGCGGAACTGCAGCAGCCCGGTGACCTGATCACCTCCGACCGAGGCCCCGTGCAGGCCGTCAGGCGACGGCTGAGCACCGCCGTCGTCGGGTCCGGCGGGGACCGGATCCCTCTCCGGATCGGCGTCGCGGTCCGGCACGGTCTCCGGGGTGGGCCACGCGGCGATATCGTCGCTGGCTGGTGGCGGCGCATCGGCGTACGTGCGGGTGGGTACCTCCCGGAGGGACGTGCGCGCGGAACGGCCGGGAACCGTAGTGGGCTGCTCACGCGCCGCCGCGATCAACTGGCCGACCGGTCCCGGCGCCGGTGCGGCCAACTCGATGGCAGCCACGAACGCCCCGGTCGCAGCCAGGACCAGACCTGCCGACAGTATCCGCGCACGCATGCGGCCACCGTAGCGCTGACGACGTGCGGATCCGGGCACCCGGTGTCGGCGGGAATCCGGACCCCATCACCCCGACGGTGGGATGCTGACCGGGAGGACAGGCCGTACCTTGGGTCCGATGAACCTCTCTGCGCTGCGCACTCATCCCTGGACACGTCCGACCCTGCTCACGCTCGGCGTCATGGCGGGTCTGCACCTGCTCGCCCTGCTGCTGCTCGGTGGGCTGCGGCTGGCCACCGGCGACCTCGTGCTGGCCGGCACCACCGTCGACGGCGTCGAGGTCTCCGGCCTGGACCGCGCGCAACTCGAGGCGGCGGTCGAAGACCACGCCGAGGACCGGCTGGCCATCGAAGTCGAGGTGCTGGCCGACGACGACGTGGCGCGCAGCACCCGCGCCGAGATCGGGCTGCGTGCCGAGGTCGACCCCATGGTCGAGGACGCCTGGTCGCGGGGTCGGCGCGGGTTCTACACCGCGCTGGTTCAGCAGGTCGGCGCTCGCTTCGGCGCCGAGCACGACGTCGACTTCGCCACCCGCCTCGACGAGTCGGACTACGAGATCTGGGTCGGCGACACCGTCCGCGAGCTGTCGGTCGACCCGGTACCCGCCCTGGTCGACCTCGCGCTCGACGCCAACGGCGCCCCCGCTCCGGAGGTCACCGACGCCACCGGGGGCTCGCGCGTGGATGCCGACGAGGTTCGCGACGTGGTACGCGGGGTGCTCGACGATCGCGAGGAGCGCGCCGTGCGGGTCGCGGTCGAGCCCCTGCCGGAGCCGACCGGCGCCGCGGACCTCGACACCGTGCTCGCCGACGTGTTCGTCGCGCTCGGCGACGACGTGTCACTCGACAATCCCTCGGCTAGCGCCGACGTCGTCCTTGCCCCCGAGGACCTGACCGAGGTGCTCGAAGTCGTCTTCGACGAGACCGCCGCGCCGGGCGCGCGGCTGGTGGTGACCAGTACCGCCGACCGGCTCACCGGCCACCTCGGCGACGACGGCACCGAAGCGCTGTCCGCCGGGCCCGTCGACGCCGAGCTCGACCTGTCCGAAGGCGAGGCCCGGGTGATCGGCGGCACCCCCGGGATCGACCCCGACCTGCCGGCCACGGCCCGGCGTGTCGCCGAGCTGAGCCTGCGCGACACCGACCGGCGCGACCTGCTGCCCGGCGCAACCGAGGCGCCCGAGCTGCCGGCCGACCAAGCCGAGGCCGCGCTCGCGGCCTCGGGCTTCTCGCTGGAGGAGATCACGCTGGCCAACCCCAGCGACGGGGTGGACGTCGTGTTCGACGCCGACGCGCTGGCACGCCTCATCTCCGCCGAGTTCGCGCGAGAAGACGACGAGGTGGTGCTGCGCCTGCACACCGACGCCGAGCTCCTGCTCGACGAACTCGGCGACGAACTCGAAGCGGTCGAAGCCGAGCCCATCGAAGCGAGCGTGTCCCTGGCCGGCGGCGAAGTCCAGCGCTCGGGCGGCACCTCGGGACTGGAACTGGACGCCGAGGCGGCCGCCGAGCAGGTGCTGGTCGTCGCGACCTCGACCGAACGGGTCGGGGAGCTGCCCGGCGAGGTGATCGAGCCCGAATTCACCGCCGAGCTCGCCGAGAGCATCCAGCAGCGGGTCTCGAGCTTCACCACACGGATGGTGCCCGGCCAGAGCCGCAACACCAACATCCGCCGGGCCGTGGCGATCATCGACGGCGACGTGATCCTGCCCGGTGAGCAGTACTCGCTCAACGAGGGCATCGGCGAGCGCACCGCCGAGCGCGGGTTCGTCGAGAACGGCGTAATCCTCGAGGGGGAGCTGACCAGTACGCGCGGGGGCGGCATCAGCCAGGTCGCGACCACCTTCGTCAACGCCGCCTGGTACTCGGGCATCAAGCTGATGCGCTTCCAACCGCACTCGTTCTACTTCTCGCGCTACCCGGAAGGCCGCGAGGCGACCCTGGCCTGGAACCAGATCGACGTCGTGGTCGAGAACGACTCACCCCACGCGATCCTCATCGCCACCAGCGCCAGTGACCGTGCGGTGACGATCAGCTTCTGGTCCAGCCCCTACGCCGAGGTGGAGAGCTTCACCAGCCCCCGCTACAACATCCGGCCCGGCCGGGTGCGCTCGGGCTTCACGGTCGACTTCGGCCGCACCATCACCTACCTCGACGGCACCTCCCGCGACGACACCTACTCCCACACCTACCGGCCGGAGAACTGAGCGTCTCCGGCGGGTCGGCGGGGCTCGTTACTACCGACGCACGGGCGCCAGCGACGGGGCCGGCACGCTGCCGTGAGGCCACACACCGCGCAGCAGGTGGACCGGCACGCTGCCGTCGGTGTCGAGCAGCGCCTGGGCCGCGAGCTCGATCCGAGCGGCCCACTTCGCGGTGGCGCCCGTGCGGGCGGCGCGCGACGCGCGGCTGAGGGCCAGCGCACGCCGCGCCTGCTCGAGCAGCTGAGGGTCACCGCCAGCGCCCACAGCTGCACGCGCGGCGAACAGGGCGCTCAGCGCGGTGGCGGCGCCGCGCTCACGCAGCACGGTGAGCTGACCCTCGCGGGACAGGTCGGGACCGGTCGCCGAGCCCTGCCCCGCCTCGATGGCGGCGTGGACGACCGTCCCCACCGCCTCGGCGACCAACGTCACCTGGGGCAGCCAGGGCAGCATCCGACGCAGCCCGTCCACCAGCCCGACGCAGCCCTGCAGGTCGTCGAGCCCGCGGTCGAACGCCTCGCGCAGCTCGTCGCGCTCGGTGGGGGTGAGCCCGTCGCAGCCACCGGACACGAAGCCGGTGGTCGCCCGGTCGGCCAGCGCCCACAGCGCACCGAGGTCGTCGGCCATCGGCGAGGGCTCGGGGAGGCTGGGGGCGGAGGTGCGCTCGGCGTGACGGGCACTCCAGCGCTGCGAGTGGCGACGCTCGTCGCGCCAGCGTGCCCGGCGCCGGGTAGGGGCGGGGGTGGGGGTCGCGTTCTCCAGCAGCGTGTTCATGGGGATACTCCTCGAAGTCGGGTCCCACTCGGGACCGCGCGGGGAGCACCCGTCACCGCGGGCGGTGGTCGTCCCTCGGGAGCCGGCAGGCCACCGGTCGGTGGCCCGGCACGGGCCGGATGCTCCATGTGTCGTCGTGCTGAGGGCTGCTACTGCCGTCCAGTGCGGCTCACCTCCTCAGTGGTCGTGGTTCCTTGCGCTCGATGCGAAAAGCCTCCCCGCACGGGGAGGCTCGCATCGTCTCGTGTCCGGCCAGCAGTCGGCCCTTGCACCGGGCGTCGTGCGGCTCCCAACGTCGAGCTTCAGCACTGCACGCCTACACCGAGGTGGCTGGTGGGTCCGCGTTAGGTGGGGCCTTGATCCGACCCGACCTGCTCACCCGTCGGCGTCTCTCGACGTTGCC
>SLLJ01000171.1 GCA_007134165.1 Nitriliruptoraceae bacterium
GACCCTGGCGGCAAGGACCCTGGCGGCAAGGACGCCGATCGCGACGAGCCGCACGACACGGCCGGTGTCGACCCCCTGGCCGAGGCGTTCCGCGACCACGGTCTCGACGAGGGCCTCGAGCGGCGGTGAGCCGGTTGCGGGCCACCGCTCAGCGGCACACCGGGCTGATCGTCGGCCAGGGATTGACCCAGACACCCCCGTAGCGCCGGCCCAGATGCAGATGCGGCGGGGTGGTACGGGCATTGCCGGTGTTGCCCACCGTGCCGATCGTCTGCCCCCGGCTGACCGGGCTGCCGACCCCGATGCCCTCGGCGAGCGCGAGCAGGTGCGCGTTGTACCACTCGCTGCCGTCGCCGCTCCGGTAGGTGACGGTGATGCCGCCGAGCCGGCTGGGACGACTCGGCGGGTTGGTGCGAACCACCACGCCGTCGGCGACCGCGACCACGGGCGTGCCCCGGCTGGCGAAGAGGTCGTTGCCCTGGTGGGTGCGGCCGCCGGAGCGCGGGAACCCCCAGTCGTTGATGACGTCACGTCCGGCGACCACACCCGGCACCGGACACAGGATGCCCCCCGAGACCGGCGGTCCGCCGTGGGCACCCGCGGCGGGTGCGGCCGCTGCCGCAGCAGCCGCCGCCGCCCGTCGGGCCGCCTCCTCCTCGCGGGCCCGTTGCTCGGCCAGCTCCTGGCGGAGTTCGCGCTCCCGGGCCTCCACCCGAGTCACCGTGTCCTCGAGTTCGCTGGCCGAGACCTGCAGGTTGTCGAGCAGCTCACGCTGACGCCGCTCGTCGCGGGTGATCTCATCGGCGATGAGCGTTGCCTGCTCCCGCAGCTGCTCGACCGCGGTCAGCGTGACCGCCGCCTCGAGGGCGGTCTGGACCGCGGCGGCCCGCGCCCGGGCGGCCTCGTCAGCCAACTCTTCACGCTGCTCGCGCAGCTCCGCGACCAGGTGCACGGTGGCCTCCTGGTCGTCCACGACGACCTGCAGGTGGCGCATCCCGACCGAGTAGCGGTTGGGATCCTCCGCACGTCGCAGCAGTTCGAGCATCGCCGAGCCACGGACCCCGCCGATCGTGCCGTACTTGAACCCGTCCACGACCTGCTGATCGAGCACCGCCTCCTGCTCGGCGAGCTCGAGTTCAGCCTCGACCCTCCGTCGCTCGGCGAGTTCGTGCTCGGCCTCGGATCGTGCCTGCTCGACCCGGGCGTCGGCCAGCGCCTCCTCGGCGAGCACGACCTGCCCCTCAGCCGCCACGAGTCGGGCCCGGGCGTCCTCGAGGGCGACGCCCACCGACGCCAACTCCTGCTCGGCGGCCCGGATCTCGGAGCGAACCTCCGACAGCTCCTCGTTGCGCAGTTCCGCCTCGGTAGCCGCCTGCTCGACCTTCCGGAGCAGCTCGCCCGTGCTCGGAGCCGCGGCGGCGAGGCCCGCCGGTACCAGCAGCACCGCCACCATGGACGCGGCGAGCAGCGCGGAACGCCACCATCGCCGGGTACGCGGCATCTGCGGTTGCATCACGCCTCGCAATCTCTCGAACGCCGACAGTTTCCGCGGTAGCGTACCGGGAACTCATCGCCCGACCTACGACCCGCGGTCCGTTCGGCCAGGAACGGAACGATTTCCTGCGAGACGTTCCACGCCGGTAGGCTCACTCGACGACCGACGGGGAGGGTGCAACGTGCGCGACCAGGTGCTACGGATCGGCAACGCGTCCGGGTTCTACGGCGACCGGCACGAGGCCGCCCGCGAACTGGTCGAGGGCGGACCACTCGACGTGCTCACCGGCGACTACCTCGCCGAACTGACGATGCTGATCCTGTGGCGGGCCCGCCAGAAGGCCCCCGAGACCGGCTACGCACGCAGCTTCCTGCGCCAGATGCGCGAGGTACTGCGCCCATGTCTCGACCGGGGCGTGCGGGTGGTGGTCAACGCCGGGGGGCTGAACCCCGCAGGCCTGGCCGACGCTCTGCGTGAGTTGGCCCACGAGCTCGGCCTCGACGTTCGTGTCGCCCATGTCGAGGGCGACGACCTCCTGCCCCGGCTCGAGGAGCTCACCGCAGCCGGCCACGGGCTCGACCACCTCGACACCGGCGCGCCGCTGTCCTCACTCGGGGTCCCTCCGCTGACCGCCAACGCCTACCTCGGCGGCTTCGGCATCGCCGAGGCCCTGCAGCAGGGCGCCGAGGTGGTCGTGACCGGTCGGGTGACCGACGCATCGCTGGTGGTCGGACCCGCGATCCACCGCTTCGGCTGGCAGCGCCTGGACTTCGACGCACTGGCCGGCGCGGTGGTGGCCGGACACGTCATCGAATGCGGCGCGCAGGCCACCGGGGGCAACTATGCCTTCTTCCATGAGGTCCCAGGCCTCGAGCACGTCGGCTTCCCGATCGCCGAACTGCACCCCGACGGCAGCAGCGTGATCACCAAACACGAGGACACGGGAGGGCTGGTGTCCGTGGGCACCGTCACCGCTCAGTTGCTCTACGAGATCGGCGGCCCCCGCTATGCCAACCCGGACGTCACCGCCCGGTTCGACACCATCCGGCTGCACGCCGACGGGGCAGACCGAGTCCGGATCGACGGCGTACGTGGCGAGCCGCCGCCACCCCAGCTCAAGGTCGCGGTCAACACCCTGGGCGGGTTCCGCAACCGCGCGACGTTCGTGCTGACCGGCCTGGACATTCCGGCCAAGGCCGAACTGGTGCGCCGCCAACTCGCGGCGCGCATCGACCTGGACGCGCTCGACGAGGTGGACTGGCGCCTGGTCCGTTCCGACCATGCCGACGCCGAGGACAACGCGGCCGCGAGTGCGACCCTGACCCTCACCGTCAAGCACCACGATCCGACCGCGATCGGGCGCCACGGCTTCGCTGACGCGTGCGTGGCGATCGGGCTGGCCAGCTACCCCGGCTTCACCCTCACCGCACCGCCGGCCGACGCCGAGCCCTTCGGCCGCTACTGGCCGGCCCTGGTCCCCGCCCGCGTGGTCGAGGAAGAGGTGGTCGGGCCGGACGGACAGCGCACCCGGCTGCCGTCGGCAGGTGCCGAGCACGGCGTGGCACTGGCCGACCGACCGGCCCCGGAGCACGCGGCAGCCGGCGCCGGCCACGACCCGCAGGCACCCACCCGGCAGGTCCCGCTCGGCACCCTGGTCGGCGCCCGGTCGGGCGACAAGGGCGGGGATGCCAACATCGGTCTCTGGGTCCGCGACCCGAGCCACCTCGGTTGGCTCGAACACGTCGCCGGAACACCGGAGGCGGTGCGTCGCCTGCTGCCCGAGGCCGCCGACCTCGACGTCAGCGTCCACCCGTTTCCCAACCTGCTCGCCGTCAACGTCGTCGTGCACGGGCTGCTCGGCGACGGGGTGGCTTCGGCGACCCGGCCCGATCCGCAGGCCAAGGGCCTCGGGGAGTACCTGCGCTCCCGGTTCGTGGACGTCCCGGCCGCGCTGCTCGACCATCAACTCGAAGCGCGGTAGCGCATCCGCTCGCCGCTGCCGGTTCGCAGCACGGCTCCCGCCGTGAACAGCGCATCGAGCCGGCCGGCAACCTCCTCAGGCGCCCGACCCAGCGCGGCCGCCAACGAGGCCACGGTCGCCACCCGCTGTGCCCGCAGCTCGGCGAGCAGCACCTCCTCCTCGGCGGCCTCCGCACCGTCTCCGGCGGCCAGGCGCCAGGCGGTGGCGGCGGCCCGCTCGACCGCTTCGACCAGCGGAGTGAGGTCCTCAACCCCCGGGGGTTCCCCGAGATGCTCGAGCAGCGCCGCCGGGTCCACGACCGGGGCCGGGTGCAGTTCGATCGCATCGAGGTCAGCGCGCGCCGCCTCGAGACCGGCGGACACGTCCACCCGCTCGAGCAGGGGGCGGGCGCTACCTCCGCCCCGCTCGGCCCGAACCGCGTGGAGCAGGTCCTCGCGGCTGCGTCCCCGCAGCACCAGCAGCAACGTCGGAGTGCGGTCCAGGCGCAGGGCGGCGGCGACGTGCACTGCCGCCAGATGCCGGCAGGGCGTCAGCGCGGGCTCACAGGTGCAGCGCATCTGGAGCATCTCGGTCGCAGGGATCAGCGGAACCCCCACCGTGTCGAACAACTCGAGGGCTTCCATCGGCAGCTGCCCCTCGAGCAGGGCGGCCGTGAAGCGCACCTCGGACGCAAGGGCCTCGATCGCCGCAGCCCAGACCGCGTCATCCGGGACCGGCCAGCAGCACTCCGCCCGGACCTCGGTCAGCCGGTCCTCGCGGACCTTGCCGGCGATGCGACCCGGCTCGATCACCAGGTCGGTGACCGCGCCCCGTCGCGCCAGCGCCTGCCCGCGCTGCACGTCGCGAGCGACGGCCGGCGGCCCACTGGTCAGCACCTCACGCCACCGCGCGCCCCAACCAGGAGCCTCCGCGTTCACGCCCGCCCTCCCGGCAGCGCGGTCAGCGTCGGACGCGCCACCTCGACGTCCTCGTCCTCATCGGCGAGCCCGACGGTGGACAGCGACACCAGTTCGCGCAGCTCGTCGTCGTCGAGCTCGGTGATCCAGGTCTCGCCACTGCCCACGATCGCATCCGCCAGCGACCGTTTGCGCTCGAGCACCCCGGCGATGCGGTCCTCGACCGTCCCGGCGGTCACCAGCGTGTGCACCGTGACCGCCCGGGTCTGGCCGATGCGGTGGGCGCGGTCGGTGGCCTGGTCCTCGACCGCAGGGTTCCACCACCGGTCGTAGTGCAGCACATGGCTGGCCCGGGTCAGGTTGAGCCCGGTCCCGCCCGCACGCAGCGACACGATCAGCAGCGGGGAGGCCTCCTCGTCGACCTGGAAGCGATCCACCATCTCGTCGCGGGCGCTCAGCGGTACGCCGCCGTGCAGGAAGGGCACGCCGGGAAGGTCGACGTGCTCGCCGAGGTGGCGAACGAGCAACTCGCCCATCTCGCGGTACTGCGTGAACACCAGTGCACGCTCGTCCGCATCGACGAGCTCAGCGAGGATCTCGGTCGCGCGCGCGAGCTTGCCGGAACGGCCGGGCAGCCGAGAGCCGTCCCGCAGGTACTGCGCCGGGTGGTTGCAGATCTGCTTGAGCGCGGTCAACAGCGCCAGGATCCGGCCGCGGCGCTCGAACGCCGAAGCGCCGAGCCCACCACCCCGGAACGCCTCGTCGACGGCGGCCTGATACAGGCTGGCCTGCTCCCGGGTCAGGGTGCAGGCGACCGTGACCTCCTGCTTGGGCGGAAGATCGACCGAGACCTCCGCGTCGTTCTTGTGCCGGCGCAGGAGGAACGGCGCCACCAGACGACGCAGACGCCGGGCGGCATCGGCATCGTGCCAGCGTTCGATGGGCACGGCGAAGCGTTCGTTGAAGGCCCGCTGCGAGCCCAGCAGGCCCGGGTTGGTCGCATCGACGATGGACCACAGCTCCGACAGGCGGTTCTCCAGCGGCGTACCGGTCATCGCGACACGCGCCCGGCTGGTCAGCGACCGCGCGGCCCGCGCCCCCTTGGAGCTCGGGTTCTTGATCTGCTGGGCCTCGTCGAGCACGACAACGTCCCAGTCGACGTCCTCGAGCAGCCCGATGTCCCGGCGCAGCAGGGCGTAGCTGGTCACCGACACCGAACCGGGCCGGAAGTCCCGCCGCGAGACGGCCCGCTCCGGGCCGTGGTGCCGCAGCACCTCGAGATCTGGGGCGAAACGGGCCAGCTCACGCTCCCAGTTGCCCACAACCGAGGTGGGGCAGACGACCAGATGGGGGCGGTCGCCCGGCCGCGACGCCAGCAGCGCGATCGCCATCAGGGTCTTGCCCAATCCCATCTCGTCGGCGAGCACCGCGCCCATGCCCAGGTCGGTCAGTTGTTGGAGCCAGGCGACCCCCCGCTCCTGGTAGGGCCGCAGGTTGCCCGAGATCCCCACGATACGCGCCTCGCTGAGCTCCCCGGCGGCGCGCAGGCGTCCGATGGCCTCGGCGAGATCACCATCGGCGAAGGCCTCGACCAGGCCCAGATCCTCCACACGGTGCTGACCGGAGAGGGCGGCAGCCAGCGCCTCGGCAAGCTCCAGGGTCCCGGACTGCCCCGCCAGCTGTCCGACGAGTTCGGCCTCGTCGGCGTCGATACGCACCCACGATCCTCGCCAGCGCACCAGCGGACGCCCCATCGAGACCAGTTGCGCGAACTCGTCCGGGGTGAGTTCGTCATCGCCGATCGCGACCTCGTAGCGCAGGTCGGTCAGCGACGTCAGGGCCAGCGGCGGTGCACCTTCGACCCGGGGCGGCTCGGCCGACGATCGACCCAGCCGCACCCGAAGCCGCAGACGTCGCTCTGAAGCGTCGCGCAGCTCGGGCGGAACCTCGACAGCGATCCCGGCCGCGGACAGCGCCGAAGACCCGCCAGTGATCAACTCGGCGACCTCGGCCACGCTCAGATCGAGACCACGTGGCTCGGCCTCCGAGAGGCTGCGGTCCAGGGGCGGGAACAGGCGGGCCCCGGCCGCAAGACCCCGCACCAGCGCCATCTCGGGATCGCGGAGCACGTGCCCGCCGACCTCGAGCGGCGCGCCCGGCTGCTCCCAGACCTGCGCCGCCAAGACCCGGGCGTCGGCGTCGTCGGGCGCCTGCAGGAGGAAGGTCAGACGCCACGGGAGGTCGACCGCAGCCAGCCGCGACGCGAGGTGCTCGGAGCCGTCATCGCCGGTGTCCGGCGGCTCGAGCCGCAGCAGCAGGCGCAGTTCCACCTCGCGGTCATCGCCAAGGACCGGCTCGGCCCACTCGGCCAGGTCCGCGCCGAGGCGGTCGGCCGGCACCCGCAGGTGCGCAACGGTCGGGTCACTGCCGATGAGCGCTTCGGCCCACATCTCCCCGAAGGCCCGTCGGGGGCCCCGGCGCCGCGGATCCACCTCCGGACGCCGGCCCTCGCGGGCGCAGGCGTCCGCGACCGCATCCAGGAAGGCCCGCAGGAGTTCCAAGGGCTCCCACAGACCCCCGGCTGGACGTCGCAGCGCGTGCGCCGCCACCGGCAGACCCGCAGCCAGCTGCTCGAGCCGCCCGTCGACCGGCGCAGCCACCCGCCAGGAGGCGATCGCGGTGCCGGGCACCTCCGCAGGTCGTAGCGTGGGCAGCAGGCGACCAGCAGCGACGAGCTCCAGCGCGAGCTTGGAAGCCACACTCCAGGCCAGGACCGACGCCGAGGGCCGCGACCAGGCCGGCAGGTCGGATCCCGGGGGCAGGGTCGCCAGGCGTCGGATCGTGGTGAGCACCGGCAACCCTCGCGCGGGGCGATCAGCGGGCGTGAGGCCCTCGGGTCCGAGAGCGACGCTGGGTAGCAGCAACGTCTCACCGCCCGGGAGCCCGAGCCGTTGCGCATCGTGATCCAGGTCACCGCCGTCGGACCGCCACAGCGCGAACCGGCCGCCCGCCGGCACCAGGGCACCGGGGACGAAGGTCAGCTGCGGCCGATCGGACACTGCGGGCCCTGACTCGTCATGGGGATCGCTCAGCGTACTCGTTCGCGCCCGCGGGACCCGTCGGTCGGGTCGTTCGACGACATCCAAGGCCTGCAGCGGGCCGAACCCTGAGCAGGTCCGCACCAACCGCGGCCCGCCCGTCACTCCTCCCCCCTACGCTGGGAGGACTCCCATATCCGGAGGAACTCGTGACCCGTCCAGCTTCCACGATGGCACCCAACGCCCTCGACACGACCCTGGCCTGGCTACGTCAGGAGTTTCCGGCCTGGCAGTTCAGCGTCGACGAGACCGCGACCTGGCAGGGAACCCTGCGTCCGCTGTGGATCGCCCGCCGCACCGGACATCATCCGCAGTCCGAGCTCACCGCCGCCAAGCTGCACACCCGGCTGAGCGACTACGAGTCCCGCCAACAGCGGCGGCGCGCCGCCGCCAACTGACCGGAGGGACCCTGTGAGCCGCGCTCGCCGGCCACTGCGCCGGTGACGGCGCTGGACCTCGGACTGGTCGTCCTGGTCCTCTTGGCGCTCGTCGCTGGGTTCCGAGTGGGCCTGGTGGCGCGAATCGCCAGCTGGGCTGGCCTCATTGCCGGCGTCCTGGCCACGTGGTGGACGGCACCCCAACTGCTTGCCGTGCTGCCCACCACCGAACCCCGCTTGCGCTTCGTCGCGGTCTTGACGCTGGGGCTCACGCTGCTCGTGATGTTGTCTGCTGGCTTCAGCCTTCTCGGGGGGCGGGTCCGGCGTTGGATCCGTCGCTGGATCGTGCTCGACGTGATCGACCGGTCGGCTGGCGCGGTGGCCGGGGTGCTGGTCCTCGCACTCCTGGTCTGGGTCCTGGCTCCGATCGCTGCCGCCGTACCGGGCGGGCTCGCCCGTCAGGTGCGCTCCTCGGTAGCGGTTGCTGCCATGGCCGAGTTCGCACCGCCACCCCCGGATGCGGTGGGACTGGTTCGTCGAGCGATCGACCTCAGCGGTATCCCGCTGGTGCTCGACGTCTTCGAGTCCGCACCAGCGGTCGGCTCACCTCCAGGGGACCTCGATCTCGCCGGGCCGAGCACGCAACAGGCTGCCGCCTCCGTGGTCCGCATCGACGCACGTGGCTGCAATCGGCGCAGCAGCGGATCGGGCTTCGTGCTCGACACCAACCTCGTGGTCACCAACGCCCATGTGGTCGCGGGAGCCGAGGCCCTCCTCGTTCATACCCCGCGGGGCCTGCCCCGAGACGCCGAGGTGGTGGCGTTCGACGCCGACCGCGATCTGGCGCTGCTGGCGGTCGATGGCCTCGACCTCCCGGCCCTCGCCCGCGGGCCGGCCAGCGTCCAGTCGCACGCGTTCGTGATCGGGCACCCCGGCGGTCAGGAGACGCAGCGGGTTGCGCCGGTCCGCATCGACCGGCGCCGCGAGGCGATCGGCCGGGACATCTTCGACGACCGCCCGGCCTCCCGCCGGGTCCTGGTGCTCGCCGCCGACCTCGAACGCGGGGACTCCGGAGCACCAGTGATCGACGCTGAGGGCCGAGTGGTGGGTGTCGTCTTCGCGGTCAGTCCCGATCGGCCGACGACCGCCTTCGCGCTCGACGACACC
The DNA here is from genome assembly GCA_007134165.1 of Nitriliruptoraceae bacterium. Lineage (GTDB taxonomy): Bacteria > Actinomycetota > Nitriliruptoria > Nitriliruptorales > Nitriliruptoraceae > SKJO01. The sequence continues at coordinate 9,015 of SLLJ01000171.1, forward strand.
GAGCTCGATGCCTTCCTCGCCCAGCCAATCAGCCGTGCAGAGGCCAGCCGCTGCCTGATGTGACCACGCCTCCGGTCACGCCGGTCGGGATCCGCGCCGTGATCGAGTGGCGCTGCGGCCCGGGGCAGGGTGGCCGCGACGGCTGCCAGGGTGGGCGGCGTCCGACCGCGAGGACGGCCGATGCCACCCACGGGGGCGCCCACACCACATCGCTGTCCTCTTCGCCCCGTCCCATCACGCCGGTCGCCCCCCATTCCCGACCGTTCAGCGCACAGCATAGAGCGCTCTTCGCAACACGACACCCAGCGGATGCGCGAAACCACCGCCCCCGCAAGGCTCGTGCAGCACCCGCCGGCCGACCGCCCACAGATCCGCGGTCACACCCCCTTCGTACGGTGGCAGGGCACCGACCGGCATCGTCGGTGCGTTCAACGCCACCCGACCGAGAGGTCCGATCGAGAGGCAATGACCATGGATCTGCTCATCGCCCTGGGCGTGTGGGCCACGATCGTGCTCAGCGCGACGTGGCTGCTCGAGCGTCGCCCGGCCACCCCGTCACCCCGCGATCGTCACGACCCGGCGCCGTCACGGCCCGAGGTTCCGTTCCGTCGGCACGCTGCCCGGTGATCGACGCCTCTCGGCTGCCCGGCGATCAGACGCCAGCGGCCAACCGAGCGATGAGGACCCCGTGCATGCCGGCAGCGATGAGCACGAACAGGTGCCAGAGTTCGTGGTACCCGAACCACCGTGGCCACGGATCCGGGCGCTGGAGCGCGACGATCACGGCGCCCACGGTGTACAGCGCACCGCCGGCCAGCAGCAGCCCCACCGCGGCGGGTCCGGCGCCTGCCCACAGCCAGGGCAGCAGCAGGACGGGGAGCCACCCGAGGCTGAGGTAGACCGTGTTCGAGAACCCACGCGGGGGAGCGAACGGCAGCCACTCGACGATGACCCCGAGCGAGCCGCCAACCGACGCCGCAACGATCAGCGCCACCCCGGGCCAACCGTCCAGACCCAACACGCCGATACCGATCGCGGTCCCGGAGATCGCGGCGTAGATCCCGGTGTGGTCCAGGCGGAAGAGCCGCTCGTAGGTGGCTCCATCCCAGGGTTTGAGGTGAAGCAGTGCACTGAGCACCAGCATCACGGCGATCCCGACACCGAAGGACGCGACCCCCAGGCGCGTCCCGGGTGGGGTCAGGGCAACCCAGAGCGGCACCCCGGGCACGGCCAGGACGGCCGCAACCAGATGCGAGCGCCCTCGCAGTCGCGGCCTGACCGACGACAACGCCCGTTCGGTGTTGATCGAGCGCTGAAGCGCAGTTCGCTGACCCATACCACCACCCTACCTCCCTCCGCAGCCAGCCATCAACGGTTCACTGAACTGGTTCGGCTCTCGGCCGATGAGACCCGCAGGTCCCACCGAGAGGGGAGCCGATGCCTTCCTTGCCCGCGCGGCTCCGCGACGGCACACCAACGCAGCGCACCATGGCACTCGCGGCCGCGGTCGTCCTGCTCTTCACGGTGCTGCCCGCCGAGTCGCGCCAGGCGGCGGCGCTCGGCGTCGCGGCCGGCGCCGCGATCATCGCACTGGTCGGCCTGCATCGACGCACACTCCCCCGGCGACACCGGTGGGTGCCGGTCGTGCTCGCACTCGTGGTCTGGGCCGCGGCCGACGTCGGTCCGCGGGCGACCGCGCTCATCACCGATCACACCCTGACCTGGCCAGCGGGATGGAACCTGCTCTACCCCGTCGGAACTCTGCTGCTCGCGGTGGGGATCGCCGGCGTGCTACGCAGCAACGACGTCACGGAGCCTCAGGCCACCACCGACGCGGTCATCGCCACGCTCAGCGTTGGCATCCTCCTCGCGGTCACGGTCACCGACCCACGGCGAGCCACGTTCGCAGCCGGCTGGATCGGTGGTGTGCAGGTCGCCGTGACCGCGCTGGCGAACCTGGTGCTGCTGGGCGTCCTGCTGCGCGGCCTGCTGACGGGCGGGCACACCCGGGCGGCCGAACGAGCCGGACGCACGCTGCTCGCCGGCGGAGGGCTGGTAGTCGGCGCCGTTGTCGTCCTCGCACTGGCCCTTCGTACCGGGAGTTCGGACCCCCTGTCGCTGTTCACCCCGGTGTGGCTGGCGGCGTGCCTGCTGCTCTCCGGCGCCGTGCACGAAGCTGCCGGCGGCCCCGCGACCGGCATGACCGACGCAGCTGGCGCCGGGCCCGGCACCGACCGTCGCCGCTCACCGCTCCGCCGATCCACCGCACGGCGTGTCTTGGTGCTGAGCCTCACGTTGCCGATGTTCGCGCTGCTGCTGACCCAGCTGGAAACCACCCCAATCGACCTGCTCGTCGCGGCCGGATCGGGGGTCTTGTTCCTGCTGGCGGTGCTACGCGTCCGACAGTTGCTGCGGGAGCTCTCGTTGCTGCGGCGCGAGGAGTTCGCGTCCCACCTCGCCGACCAGGAGTCCCGGTTGGCACGACGCTTCGAGGCGCTGGTGCAGCACACCAGCGACGTGCTCGTCGTGATCGACGCCGACGGCCGGGTGACCTACGCCACCCCCTCGGCTGCCGGGCTGTTGGGAGATGATCCGGTCGGGTTCAGCGCTGACCAGCTCGCCGAGCTCATCCACCCCGACGAACGCCGGGCCACGATCGGTACGTTGCGATCGAGGATCGGCGAGAGCCGGGGACGACCGGTCACGATCTCCGCACGGCTCGGCGACCGAGGGGAGGGTGCCCGCTACGTCCAGATCGTGGCGGCCGACCTGCGCCACGATCCCGACGTGGCCGGCGTGGTGTTCACCCTGCAGGAGACGACCCACCGCATCGAACTCGAACGCGAGTTGAGGTTCCTCGCCTTCCACGACCCGCTGACGGGTCTGTGCAACCGACAGCTGTTCGAAAACCGCGTCGATCACGCCCTCGACCGAGCACGACGAGGGTCCGATCGGCTGGCGGTGCTCGTCTGCGACATCGACGACTTCAAGGACATCAACGATTCCGAAGGCCACCGCGCGGGCGATGAGGTCCTGCGGATACTCGCCGAACGGCTCGAGCGCGAGACCCGTGCCTCGGACACCGTCGCCCGGCTCGGCAGCGACGAGTTCGCCGTGCTCGTCGAGAGTCTCGACGAGACCCGCAGCGCGATCGAACTCGCTGAGCGTCTGCTCGACGCGATCGGCGAGCCGTTCGAGGTCGCCGGCCGGCAGCTGAAGGTGACCGGGAGCTTCGGGGTCGCCGTCGACGCTGGGGAGCGCAGCGGTCAGGAGCTGCTGCGCGACGCCGACATCGCCGCGCACGCCGCCAAGACCGAGGGCGCCGGACGCTGGTCGCTGCACCGCACCACGATGACCGCCGAGACCCAGGACCGCCTCACCCTCGCCTCCGACCTCAACGCCGCCATCGTGGCGGGAACGCTCGACGTCGCCTATCAACCGATCGTCGAGGTCCAAACCTGCGCGATCGTGGGGTTCGAGGCCCTCGCACGTTGGACGCATCCGGTGCGCGGCCCGATCCCACCGGACCGTTTCATCCCCATGGCGGAGCGCAGCGGTGCGATCATCGGGCTGGGCCGCCTGGTGCTGTCGAGGTCGCTGGCCAACCTGTGCCGCTGGTTGGAGCAGGCCGAGCACGCCGACCTGCACATCACGGTCAACGTCTCGACCCGTCAACTGCACGATCCGGCGTTCGCAACCACCGTCATGCAACTCCTCGAGCATCACGGCATCGCCCCAGAGCAGCTCGTGCTCGAGCTCACCGAATCGGTGCTGATCCGCGACGAGGCCGTCATGCGGAGCATCGGGCAAGTGCGGGAGCGCGGTGTGCGTCTGGCCGTCGACGACTTCGGTACCGGGTACAGCTCGCTGGGCTATCTGCGGGAGCTTCCGATCGACCTGCTCAAGATCGATCGCAGCTTCATCAGCGCGCTGGAAATCGACCCCAGCGCCGATGAACTCGTGCGCACCATCGTCGACCTCGGGCGCCGCCTCGGCCTCGAGGTCGTCGCCGAGGGGGTCGAGACCCACTTCCAACACGAGGCACTGAAGGCGATGGGCTGCCCGTACGCCCAGGGATACCTGTTCGACCGCCCCCGCCCACGCGCCGAGGTTCCGGGGTTGATCCACGACGGTCTCGCCCTGGCCAACGCCCCAGCCAGGATCCGCACCGCCTGACCACCGGTCTGACGACCTTCGATCCGCCCCGGAGCCTGCTGCCCGATGCCGACCCGCGTCCTGCGATGTACCGTCACCGCAGGTGGCGTGATCGCCGGAGTGCTCTACCTGGCGCTGCCGGCCGGCAGCCGACCACAGGCGCTGGTGTTCGTGGCGGCGGCAGCAGCGCTGCTGGTGATCGCGGTGAGCCAACTGCCCCGGCTCGACGCCCGGGCGCGGCGCAGCTGGGGTCCTGTGGTCGCAGGGCTGGCCGCCTACGTGCTGGGCGACCTCGTCTTGGCCGGATGGTTCGGCCTGACGGGGGTGATGCTGCCAATCGGCAGCCCGGCCCATCTGCTGTACCCCGCGGGTGCGGCCCTGTTGGCCCTCGGACTGCTGCGCGCCCTGGACCGCGGACGGGAACGCGACCGCGCCGCGTTCATCGACGCACTGGCTGTCGCCACCAGTGCTGGGGCGGTGACCTGGATCCTGCTGGTCCTGCCCTCCGGTGACGTGGTCACCGATACCGCGATCGGACAGATCCACTTCGTCAGCTACCCGATCACCCACCTGCTGCTGCTGGCCGCCACCGTCCGGCTGGTCATCTCGGATCGTCGCCCGGCACCTGCTCGCCGTCAGCTGCTGCTCGGGGCGGTGGCTGCCCTCGGCACAGCGATCACCGTCGGGGTGCTGCTGGCGGCGGACCGCTACACGACGGGCACCGTCGTCGACCTGGGCTGGCTGAGCGCCTACGTCCTGCTGACGCTGGCGGTGAGCAACCCGGACGCGGCAGCCGCCGTCACCCGTCCTCCGGCCGCGGTCCGTCGGCTTTCGAGCCGGCGCGTGATCGCACTGACCTGCTCCGCGATGCTGCTGCCCGCCACCGGGCTGGCGCTGGCCGAGCAGACCAGCGACGTGCTCCTCGCCTCGGCGACCGCCGTCCTGCTCGGTCTGGTGACGCTGCGCGTGTGGTTGCTCCTACGCAAGCTCGAGCAGTCCCGCGACGCCGCGCTCGCCCACGAGCGCGAGCGTGAGCGCGACCGGCTCGAGACGCTGCTGCAGCATGCTTCCGACGTCCTGCTCGTCATCGACGATGCCCAGGTCGTCTACGCGACACCGTCCGCGAGCGCGCTGCTCGGCGAGGACCCGACCGGCTGGGAGACCAGCCGGCTCGATGCCCTGGTCGTCGACGGCTCGTCGCTGTCAACGCTGGCGACGGTGACGCATGGCTCCAACAGCTCCCGTGGCGATCCTCTCCGCCGGCGGTTGCGCGACCGCGACGGCAAACGGCGCGAAGTCGAGGTGATCGTCGACGACCTGACCCTGGACGCCGACGTACGGGGCACGGTGCTCACGCTGCGCGAGGTGACCGAACGGGCCCGGCTTGAAGCCGAGCTGCGCCACGTCGCCTTCCACGATCCACTCACCGGCCTGTGCAATCGTGAGTTGTTCCGCAACCGGCTGCAGCATGCCGGTCAACGGGCGCGGCGTCACCGTGATGGTCGTGTGGCGGTGCTCATCTGCGACCTCGATGACTTCAAGGGCATCAACGACACCCTCGGTCATGCGGCCGGGGACCGACTGCTGATCACCGTTGCCGAACGTCTGGGCACCCAGGTGCGTGCCGCGGACACCGTCGCCCGGCTCGGTGGGAACGAGTTCGCGATCCTGTGCGAGGACGTCGCGGAGGTCCGCGACGCCGGGATCACGGCTCGCCGCGTCCTCGAGGCCGTACGACAGCCGCTGCACATCGACGGGCACCAACTGCGGCTCGGGACCAGCATCGGCATCGCGGTCGACGACGGCCAGCGCACGGCGGACGAACTGCTGCGTGACGCCGGCATCGCGTTGCACGAGGCGAAGGCCGACGGCAAGCAGCGCTGGGCGCTCCACCGTCAGGCGATGACGGTGGAGGCACATGACCGCCTGCAGCTCGGCGCGGACCTCGCCACGGCTCTGGCGTGCCGTCAACTGCAGGTCGCCTACCAGCCGATCGTGGAACTGGACAGCGGCCGCCCCCGCGGGATGGAAGCGCTGGCCCGCTGGCAGCACCCCGAGCGGGGGCTGGTGCCGCCCGACGCCTTCATCCCGCTGGCCGAAGCCAGCGGCATGATCCCGGCGATCGGTCGGCACATCCTGCGCACCGGCCTGCAGACGCTGGCCGCCTGGGATCGGCAGTGTCCGGAGCTCGACGTGACCCTGGCCGTCAACGTCTCGGGGCGCCAGATCCGCGACAGCGGACTGGTGGGTCTGGTCGACCGTGAGCTGCGCGACTCCGGTGTCGCCGCCAACCGCCTGACGCTGGAGCTGACCGAGTCGGTCATGCTCGACGACACCGACCAGACCGTCGGGGTGATGCGCGAGCTTCGAGGACGTGGAGTGCGCTTCGCCATCGACGACTTCGGGACCGGGTACAGCTCACTGGCCTACCTGCACCGCCTCCCCATCGACCAACTGAAGATCGACCGGCGCTTCGTCGACGAGTTGGGACGCAGCGACGGTTCGCACTGCCTGGCCCGCACCATCATCGAGCTCGGCGGCAGCCTGGGTCTGGAGGTGGTCGCCGAAGGCATCGAGAACGAGACCCAGCGCGGGCAGCTCGTCGAACTCGGTTGCGAACTGGGCCAGGGCTACCTGTTCCGCGCCCCGGCACCGGCCGACGCCATCAGCACCTGGCTGGCCACCGGCCCGACCGGGTCCACGAACACGCGTCGGGCGGTCGCGCACCCCGCGCCCTAGGCTCGCGGCATGAGCCGCACCATCGCCACCACCGACCGGGTCGACCGGGACGCCCTCCTGGCGTTCCTGCGGCCCCGCCACCGCATGGTGCTGGTGACCCGCCGCCGTGACGGTCGACCACAGGTCTCACCCGTCGCCGCCGGCATCGACACCAGCGGCCACGTGGTCGTGGCCACCTACCCGCAGCGCGCCAAGGTCCACAACCTGCGCCGCGACCCCAACGCGACGGTCATGACCCTGTCCGACGACTGGAACGGACCCTGGGTCCAGCTCGACGGGACCGCGGTCGTGCTCGACCTGCCCGCTGCGCTCGAACCACTGGTCGAGTACTACCGGGCCATCGCCGGCGAGCACCCGGACTGGCAGGAGTACCGCGAGGCCATGCGCGCGCAGGGCAAGTGCCTGGTACGTATCACCATCGACCGCTGGGGACCGATTGCCACCGGCGGCTTCCCACCGCACCTGGCCGGAGACTGAGCACCGTGCCGCGCACCTCCCGCCGCCCCAAGGTCACCCTGCCCTCTCCCTCCCGGCTCCAACGTTGGGGGTTGGGTGTGGGTGCGGGGGCGTTCCTGGCCCCCCTGCTGCTCGACGTTCCCGGGCTCGACCCAGCCGGCGAGCGGATGCTGGCGATCTTCCTGCTGGCGATCGTGCTGTGGGTGACCGAGGCCATCCCGCTCACGGCCACCGCGGTGCTCGTGATCCTGCTGCAGGTGCTGATGCTCTCCGAGCAGGCCCTGGTCGGGCTCGAGACCGAGGTGCTGACCGCCTCCGACACCTTCGCGGCGCTGGCCGATCCGGTCATCATGCTGTTCCTCGGCGGGTTTCTGATCGCCGAGGGCGCGAGCACGTTCAAGCTCGATCGCAACCTCGCCGCCGTGCTCCTGCGTCCGTTCGCCGGCAACGCCCGCCGGTCGGTGCTCGGGCTGATGCTCATCACCGCCGTGTTGTCGATGTTCGTGTCGAACACGGCGACCACGGCGACCATGTTCGCGGTGATCGTGCCGGTGCTGGCGGCGCTGCCCCCCGGCCGCGCCCGGACCGGTCTGGCGCTGTCGATCCCGGTCGCCGCCAACGTCGGAGGGATCGGCACCCCGGTGGGCAGTCCACCGAACGCGATCGCGCTCGGCGCCCTGAGCGCCCAGGGTCACGGCGTGTCGTTCGTGGGCTGGATGCTGCTCGCGGTGCCGTTGATGCTGGTGCTGCTGGTGTTGGCCTGGGTGCTGCTGACCCGGAGCTACGTGCCGACCGACACCCCCTTCGACCTGGACACGGACGCGGACTTCGATCGTTCCCCGGCCGCGCGGCTGTTCATGGTCATCGCCGGGGGCACCGTGCTGCTGTGGTTGACCGAGCCGTTCCACGGCATCCCGTCCTCGACGGTGGGGTTCCTGCCGGTGGTGCTGCTGCTGGCCACCCAGGTGATGTCCGGTGAGGACCTCAAACGGCTGCAATGGCCGGTGCTGTGGCTGGTCGCCGGCGGGATCTCGCTGGGCACCGGGATCGGGGCCAGCGGCCTCGATGACTGGCTGATCGGCCTGGTGGGCTGGGATCGCCTGCCCTCGACGCTGCTGCTGTTGCTGCTCACCACGATCGGCGTCGCGCTGTCGTCGGTGATCTCGAACTCGGCGACCGCCAATCTGCTGATCCCGCTGGCGCTGAGCCTGTCGGTGGCGGTGAACCTCGACCCGACCATGATCGGGGTGCTGGTCGCGCTGGCCTGCTCGCTGGCCATGGTGCTGCCGATCTCCACGCCACCCAACGCGATCGCCTACGCCACCGGGGAGGTCCCGACCCAGGCCATGGCGACGACCGGCATCGTGATCGGCGTGGTCGGCGTGGCGCTGCTGTCGCTGGTGATGCCCTGGCTGTGGACCACGCTGGGCCTGGTATGAGCGAGTCACTGACGGTGCTGGTGATCGGGGACGAGGCCGACGTCGCCGCGATCGTGGCCGAGTTCGACGCCAGCGCCAACCAACTGCTGGACGTCGAGGTGGTCGCCGACGCCGACGCAGCCCGTGACCGTGCGCGCCGCGGCACCCAGGTGGGCGGGATCGTGCTGGCCCCCACCCGACACGACGTCGACGAGGTACTCGAGAACCTCGCCGGCGAGCCGGCCCTGGAGAGCATCCGCACGGTGCTGGTCACCGACCGTCGCTCGCACGACGACGTCACCCGGGCAATCGACGCTGACCGGCTCGATGCGGTGGTGGCCACTGGTTGGCGCCCCGGCGAACTCGCGGCGCACGTCACCTCCCAGGTGACCCGGTGGCTGCGCGCGCAGCGATCCGATCATCCGGTGCTGCTCGAACTGGACGCCATCGACCGCTACCACCGCGCGTTCGAAGCACCGAGCAGCGAACTGCTGCGCGACCTCGAACTCGACGACCATGCCATCGCCGAGCGGCTCAGCGCGGCGATCGACCGGGCGTTGGGGCGCCGGCCGCGCCTGCAGCTCGCCGCCGGCACCCGCCTGACGCATCAGAACACCCCGGTCAACGGCGTGTTCGTGATCCGCTCGGGCAGCGTGGCGCTCGACCGCACGACCTCGCTGGGCGAGATCCGGCTGCACCACGGCTCGACCGGCCCGGTGGTGGGGCTGCTGTCACTGGCCCAGCAGCGGCGCGCCTTCTTCACGGCCCGCTCCACCACGCAGGTCGAGGTGCTGCACCTCGACCTCGAACAGCTCGACCGGGCCCTGCGCGCCGAACCCGAGGTGGGCGCGGCGATGGCGGCGGCATCGGTGCGGGCGCTGGCCCGACGGCTGCGCCGGGCCGAGCAGCTCCAGCTCGAGAAGCGCCAGCTGAACCTCGAGCTCGAGGCCGAACGCCAGCGCCTCGCAGCCGCGCTCCAGGCGCTCGAGACGGCCCGGCTCGAGCTCGTCGAGCAGGCCCGCTACGCGACCCTCGGTGAGCTCGCCGCCGGCGTCGCCCACGAACTGAACAACCCGGTTGCGGCACTGAGCCGGGCCACGAGCTACGTCGGCGAGGACATCGCCCGGTTGCTCGAGGGTCACCCGCAGGGTGAGCTGGCCAGCTCGGCGTTGGAAACCGCACGCACCCGGCCGGCCCTGCGTGCGGCTGAGGAACGGGCGGCGCGACGCGAACTCGGCGCGGCACTCGGTGATGCGGCCGTGGCCCGTCGGCTGGTCTCGGCGGGGATCACCGAGGTCGCGCAGGCCCGGCGCCTCGGGGCGGATCACGAAGAGTCCCTGGCCGTGGTCGAGTCCGCGGCGAGCCTGGGAACCGCCCTGCGCAACCTCGAGGTCGGCTCGCAGCGGATCTCCGAGCTGGTCGCCAGCCTGCGGGCCTACGCGCGACCCGACCTGCAGCCGATCGACGGAGTCGACGTCAACGAACTGCTCGACGACACGCTGCGACTGGTCGCGCACCGCCTGCAGGGCAGTGAGGTGGTCCGACGCTTCGGTGAGCTGCCCCCGGTCCGCGCGCGACCGGGTCCGCTCGACCAGGTCTGGACCAACCTGCTGGTCAACGCCGCCGAGTCGCTCGACGGCGCCGGCCGCATCGAAGTGGTGACCGACGCCCCAGACCCCGGGCATGTCCGGGTACGCATCATCGACGACGGACCCGGCATCGATCCCGAGCTGCTGCCCCGCCTGTTCGAGCCCCGATTCACGACCAAGAACGGGCAGGTGCGCTACGGCCTGGGACTCGGCCTGTCGATCGCCAAGCGGACCGTCGAGTCGCACGGTGGCCGGATCGAGCTGGACAGCCAGCCGGGACGTACCTGCGCCACCGTGGTGCTGCCGGTTGGCGGCCCCGCCGACGGCGACGATCTCGACGAGGAGGAGGCGCGCACATGAAGCTGGCCGTTCTGGTGCTCGAGGACGAACCGGGCGTACGGGACGCTCTGGTGCGCGACCTCACCCCCTTCGCTGATCGGGTGCGGGTCGAGGCCGCTGAGGACGTCCCCGACGCCTGGGCCGTACTCGACGAGCTCGAACAGGACGGCGACCGGCTCGCCGTGGTGCTCGCCGATCACCGGTTGCCGGGATCCACCGGCGTCGACTTCCTCGTCGAGCTCCACGCGGACACCGACACCGAGGACGTGCGAACGGTGCTCGTCACCGGTCAGGCGGACCTCGAGGACACCATCCGGGCGGTGAACCGGGCCGGACTGCACCGCTACGTCGCCAAGCCCTGGGAACCTGACCAGCTGCGAGAGATCGTGCGCGATCAGCTCACCCGCTTCGTGATCGAAGCCCGGATCGATCCGCTCCCCCACCTCGCGGTGCTCGACGCATCGCAGGTGATGGAGGTGCTGCGCCGTCGCGGCGACCGCTGATCCGAGCCGGGAAGGTCGGCGCCGCGCACCCGCGATCGGACGCGTCAGGGCAGCTCGTCGATCACGCGGTCGATGACGGCATCGAGTCCCGGGGGTTCGCCGCCGAGCCGGGCGATCACCGCCGCACGCACCGAGGTGCGCACGGGATCGCCACCGGTCGGGGCCGAGACCAGCGCGATGCCGCGCTCTCGGGCCCGTTCCCGGGCCAGATCGGTGAGTGTGGTTGCGTCGTCGACGACGAGTTCGGTGCAGCCCCCTTCGGCGAGCTCGTCGACGTCACGCTGGGTGAGGAAGCGGCGAGGCATGGGTTCCCTCCCGGGTCAGTCTCGGCCCTCGACGGACTCGATGGCGGTGATTGCGGCTTCACGTGCCGCGAGGATGTCGGCTTCGGTGCCGGCCATCCACAGCCGGCCGAAGCGGCCGACGGAGGTGACGTGCATCAGGTTGACGTGGGCGGCCTTCTCGGCCTCGTTCGCGGCGAGGTTGATGTAGGCCGCCGGGGCGACCTCGATCACCAGCATGGTCTGGCCCGCGACCAGCATCATGCCCCGCGAGAACCGGTTGAGCAGCTGGGCCTGGTAGGGGCTGACGTTGGTGATGACCTGCAGCGAAGCGATCGTCGGGCGCACCCGGTCGGTGATGGTCAACCCGAGGTTGTCCAGCACGACCTCGCCGGCGCGGATCACGTCGGCCTGCGACGGCGAGTGGACTTCGAACATGCCGAACTCGCGCTCGACGATCTGTGCGCCGGGCTTGGCGTCGGTGGCCTTGACCGCGACATCCACGACGCGGAACACCCAGTTGCCCGGCGCCATCTCGACGTACAAGCTGGCCATCCCCTCGATCGGCAGGTCGCCCTGGGTCACCGTGCCGACGAACGCGGCGTACTGCGGCTGCATGCGGTCCAGGTAGCAGTAGGCGCGCAGCGCGAAGTCCTCAGCCACGGCTGACCTCCTCCGAGAACGATGGTTCGCCGCGGACGCCACGGTCATCGTGGAGCGCAACGCCGAGCGGGGTCACGAACAGTGGTCGCGAGGGCACGACCGTGGCGATGCCCGTCTCGGTGCGCACGATCTGCGCGATCCCCGGGAAGGACGCGGTGCCACCGACCAGGGAGATGGTGCCGACGTCGCGGCCGGCCACGTGGCGGGAGACGATGGTCGCCACCTTCTCGAACACCGGACGCACGATCGGCAGCAGGTGGCGCTGCCGCGCCGGATCGGTCTTCATCGCCTCGGCCGCGTCGACGCTGATGCCGTGGGCCCCGGCGATGACCAGCGACACGTGGATGCCGCCGGTGGGCTCGTCGGCGGTTGCCACCACCTCGCCGTCCTGGATGATCGCGATCCCGGTCGTGCCGCCACCGACGTCCACGACCGCACCCTCGCGCACGCCGAGCACGGCGTTGGCGGCGGTGGGTTCGTCGATCAGCGCGGTGCAGTCGAGCTCGGCGGCCTCGAGCACGTAGCGCACCGCCCGGACATCGCTGACCGGGACGCCCGGGGGATAGCACGTCGCTGCGGTGGTCAGGTTCCGGCCCAGCCGCTGTTCCACGTCGGCCTTCAGTTCGCGCACGATCGCCGACGCGCCGACCATGTCCATCACCACGCCGTCGCGCACGACCTCAGCCGCACGGTAGGCGCCGATCAGCGGAGCGCCGTGCTCGTCGAGTACGAACAGCACCAGGGTGGCCGTGCCGAGATCGACGCCGACCCGCACGACCTCGGGGACGCGCTCGACCCGCCGCCGGATCACCGCGGCGTCGGCGGCGTCGAGAAGACGCTCGAGGTCGGGGGTCATGGTCGCCGACCGCCATCGCCGCCAACGTGGCCATCGCCACCGGCCGCGAGCAGCAGCACGAGGTAGTACACGGCGCTGGACAGGCGGTTGACGGCCTGCGCGATGGCGCCGCCCTCGGTGCCGGGATGGTGCTCGGGCGGGAAGGCCTCCAGCGCGGCGATCTCCACCTCGCGCACCTGGCAGCGCAGCAGGTTGCACCAGTGCAGCAGCTCCGGGTGCTCGATCGACGGCAGGGCGTGGTCGATCCCGACCGCCCCGAGGGGGTCGTGGCTGGCAGCGTGCAGCGTGTCCGCGTCGAGGCCGGCGAGTTCGAGCGTGCCCGGCGCCCGGAGGTGGTACTCGGCGCTGAGCAGTTCCCGGCAGTAGGCGGCCAGGATGTCGAGGTGGCCCGCGAGCGCAGGCCGGTCGAGGGCCAGCGCCCGGCTGCCGGCGAGCAGACACCAGGCCTGGAGCGTGTCGAGCCGGCCACGAAGCCGGATCCGGGCATCGGTCTTGACCGCGAAGAACCGAGGATCGAGCTGGGTCACGTGCGCGGGCTTGCGTGCCACCGGAGTGCCGCAGGTCACACAGCTGGGCACGTCCCCTTCGAACACGACCGGGAAGCGGCTGGGCACCTGCCAGTCGACGGCCGGGTGATCGGCAGCCGGTGGGCCCGACGCCACCTCTGCGACCTGCAGGTCGAGCTTCCACTGCGCCACGAAGTCCTGGGCCGACGGGGTCAGGACAGCCCCGGCCGGGACGCGCACGACCGCGCCCGGCTGGGGGCGGCGCAGCTGCTCGCGCAGTTCGGACTCGGTGACGATCATGGCGCGACCTGCTCAGCCCACGCCGCGGGGTAGGTGAGGTAGAGGAAGCGTGCCCAGCCAGGCGTGGCGAAGGTCACGTGGGTGTCCTTGGGGACGAACAGCACATCGCCGGGCAGCCCGATGATCGTGCCGGCGTCGGTACCCAGGTGCAGCTCACCCTCGAGCACCACCTGGACCTCGTCGTAGGTCAGGTGCCAGGGGAACGAGCCCTCACGCAACGACATGACGCCCACGGCGACCGGCGCACCGTGTTCGGCGGTGATCACGTCGCGCAGCCGCACGTCGAGCTCCGGTGGCGGACCGGGCAGCGGGAACGGATCGAGCACGAGGCCGCGGGTGGTCACGTGCCGAACCGTCGGTCGCGGCGGGGCGGACGGTTGCGAGCGCTGCGACGCGCGGCTGACCTCGAGCAGTTCGACACCGAGCTCGCGCGCCTCGTCGACCGCGAGCGGCGTGACGATCGTGCCAGGGTGTAGCTCGATCCGGGCCGAACCACGCTGCACCGCCTGACGGATGTCAGCGGCCACGATCACGGGTGTCGGCATGGGCAGCTCCGTCAGGCTCCTCGCGGCGGGCACCGGTCGTGCCGGACCTGGCGGGCACCGGGCCAGGCACCGTCAGCGACCAGGTCGATGGGTCACTCCACCGAGGGCAGGATCGACTCGACGTCACCATGCGGACGCGGGATCACGTGCACGCTGACGAGTTCGCCGATCCGCCCGGCTGCGGCAGCGCCGGCGTCGGTCGCCGCCTTCACCGCACCGACATCGCCACGGACCATCACGGTGACATAGCCGCCCCCGATGATCTCCTTGCCGATGAGGGTGACGTTGGCAGCCTTCACCATCGCGTCCGCGGCTTCGATCGAGCCGACGAGTCCCTTGGTCTCGATCATCCCGAGGGCGATCATCTGGACGTTGGCCATCTCGGTTGTCCTTCGTGTTCGAGGTGGTGGAGCACTCGCTCCGCCACCGGTGGGGGGTCGTTGCGGGTCGGGGGTCGAAGGTCGTTGCCGGTCGGGGGTCGAAGGTCGTTGCCGGTCGGGGGTCGCCTGCTCCTCGATCGCCGCCAGCACGCCCTTGCGGGGGCCGGCGGGACGGTCGGCTTCGAAGGCTGCGACCTGCTGGGCGGTGACGTCGCCGGCGTCGAGCAGGGCACGGACCTGGGTAACCGTGAGCACACCGTAGGCCTCGGGAGTCATCGCCACCTCACGGTCCGGTCATCTCGGCCAGCACGCGGCGCACCACGTCGGCGATCAGGGCGGGATCGAGGTCGTGCGCAGCAGGGGGCGCGGAGGTCGGCGCGGCGGCCGGCGCGGCGGTCGACCAGGCAGCGGCGGGCGGGCGGCGGACCTCGGAGGCCAGGCGCTTGACATTGAGCACATGGTGCACGGTGATGTTGTCGCTGACGACAGCACCGCCCATGCCCCCAGGCGCCAGTGTCATCGACGGCTCGAGGCCGGTGCTGGCACCGATGGCTCCGAAGGTGCCCCAGGTGTTGACCAGGATACGGAACGCCGGCTTCTCGAGGCCGAAGGCCAGGATCACGTCCTCGTCGGCGGCGTGGATGACCAGCGAATGGCCTTCCCCGCCGAACTGCAGCAGTTGGATCGAGCGCTCACAGCCGGCCCGCCAGCCGTCTTCGACGAGGAAGCCGAGGACGGTCGTCAGCTTCTCCTGGCTCAGCGGGTGGGCCGGGCCGACCCCATCGAGCTCGGCCACGAGCACCCGCGCGGACGCCGGTACCGGAAGCCCGGCGAGCTCACCGATGCGCTGGGGGGTCCTGCCGACGAAGCGGGCCTGCATCACCCCGTCGGGCCGGAACAGCTGGGCCGCAAGGCTGGTGGCCTGCTCGCGGGTGAGCCAGTGGGCGCCGTTGGCCTCCATCTGCGCGCGAAGCTGGGCGGCGATCGGCCGGTCCGCCACGACCGTCTGCTCGGTGGCACAGATGGTGGAGTTGTCGAACGCCTTGGAGTTGACGATGTCGGCGGCAGCACGGGCGAGGTCGGCGCTGCGATCCACGTAGGCCGGAACGTTGCCGGGTCCGACCCCCAGCGCCGGTTTGCCGGTGCTGTGGGCGGCCCGCACCATGCCGCTGCCCCCCGTCGCCAGGATCATCGAGGTGGCCTCGTGGGACAGCAGTTCCTGGGTGCCCGGCAGCGTGACCGTCGTCAGACAGCTGACCAGCCCGGGCGGCATCCCGGCGGCTTCACCGGCCTCGGCCATCACCCGGACCGCCTCGGAGGTGCAGGCGACCGCCGTGGGGTGGGGCGCGACCACGATGCCGTTGCCGGCCTTGACCGAGATCAGGATCTTGAAGATCGCCGTGGAGGTCGGATTGGTCGAGGGTGACAGTGCGGCGATCACGCCGACCGGCCAGCCGATCTCCACGATCCCGCGCTGCACGTCGCGGCGCAGCACCCCGACGGTGGGCACGTCCCGGATCGAGGCCCACACGTCCCGGCTGGCGAACTCGTCCTTGAGCCGCTTGTGCTCGGCGACGCCGTACCCCGTCTCCTCGTGGGCCAGCGCGCCGAGCCGACCTGACGCGGCGAACGCGGCCTCGGCCATCGCCGCGCAGACCCGGTCGACGCTCGCCTGGTCGGCGCCGCCGAACCTCCGCTGCGCCTCACGCGCAGCTGAAGCCAGGCGACGCGTCTGCTGGATGCTGCGAAGATCGAGGTCGAACTCCATCACGGCACGCTCCACGTGGAGAGCAGCTGATCAGTACTTGACGGGATCGCGGGCGACGTCGAGCACAGCGTCCTGGAACGCCATGCAGGCAGCGCGGCAGGCACTCTGGGTCCCGGACAGCAGCGCCCCGGAGAAGTTGGTCTCCGACGGCGGGGCGAACCACACCCGCATGGTGACATCCGCGGCTTTGATCGCCGCGTCGATCGCGTAGGTCGCCTCGATCGGGGGAGCGATGAGGTAGGCGAGCGGCGTGCCCTCGTCGACCTCGGCCTCCTTGCTCAGGTAGGTGCCGGTGCGCGAGAGCGTGTGGGCGAAGAAGGCGAGGTCACCAGCCTCGTCGGCCGCGGTGAACCAGGCCGACTCTTGGGCGTAGCCGATGCAGGCGTTGAGGCCCGCCCGCGCCTCGGCGGGGTCGGGGGCCGCCATGATGCCGATGATCTCGCCCGACAGTGGCCCCGAGGCGTGCGCCGAACCCGCGTAGAAGCTGCGGGCGTAGACGACCTCGACCTCGGCCGCCTTGGTGGCCTCGTCGAGCGAGACGTACAGCGAGTCGTCGATGTCGCAGGTCACCAGCGCGAGGCTGCGCTGGTCGGGGCGCAGCTCGAGCTTCGCGGCGAAGTCGGGGTGGACGTTGGGGATGATGCGTGCCGACAGGATCGTCGGCTTGATCGGGTCAAGGACCGCCATCGGTGTCCCTCCTGAGGCCGGTCAGCTGTCGGCGTTGGTCTTCTGGCGCAGGGCGACGCCGCTGGCCTTGTTGGTGAGCATGCGCTGGACGAACTCGACCACGTAGGCCCCAGCCTCGAGCGGGTTGGTGCCACCGTGCGCGGTGATCATGCAGATCAAGTCGCGGTCGGCGTCGGTCTTCCCGGGCGCTGGCTGGTAGCCCATGTAGGCGCTCATGGCATCCGCGATGCCGAGCCCCGGCCGCTCTCCGATCAGGAACACCAACGCATCGGCACCGATGATGTCGTTGATGTCGTTCATCAACCCGACTCGGGCGTTCTCGACGAAGAACGGGGTACCTACGGTCAGACCCGCGGCCGCGAGTCCCTGCAAGAGCACGGGCATGACCTCCCGCAGGTTGTTGTCGATCGCCGCGGCCGACAGCCCGTCGCCCACGACGATCTGGACGTCGGGTCCCTTCGCGCAGCGCTGATCGATCGTGACCCGGGCCTCGTCCGACAGCCGTCGCCCGAGGTCGGGACGCAGCAGGTACTCGGCCCGGTCGGCGACCCGGGTAGTCACGGTGAACAGGTCGAACTCGTCCTTGACCGCCTCGTCGACGACCCCGTAGATGGCATCCTGGGTGACCCCGTGATCGGCCTGGAACAGCAGCATCGACGCCGTACGGGGCCGCGGTCCAGCCCGGCCCACGCCCAGCCGGGCGGTGGTCGTGGCCGCAAGGTTGGCCAGACCTTCGGGATCGTGGGGATCGACCACCCCCAGTGCGTGCCGCCGTTCGGGGTCGGTCGGGTCGGGGAGGTCGACGACCTGGGGTCCGGCGTCGTCCCCGATCGGCGCGGCCGTCCCCTCATCCGCGGAGGAAGCGCCGGCGTCGGTGCCGCGTAGTTCGGCGACGACCGCTCGGACGATGCGCTCGATGTCGGTGGCGCTCATCGTGGTGGCTCCTTCAGCGCTGGAGGAAGAAGGACGCGTCGCCGGCCTTCGGTGTGAGTCGTCCATCGGACATTAGGCCGATTCCTTCCATCCACGCCTCGAACTCCGGCAGCGGACGCAGACCGAGCGTTTGCCGCAGGCTGGGGGCGTCGTGGTAGCTGGTGCACTGGTAGCTGAGCATGGCGTCATCCCCCATCGGCACGCCCATGAAGTAGTTGCAGCCGGCGGCGCTGAGCAGCACCGCGAGGTTCTCGATGTCGTTCTGCGTGGCCCGGGCGTGGTTGGTGTAGCAGGCGTCGCAGCCCATCGAGATCCCGGTGAGTTTGCCCATGAAGTGGTCTTCGAGGCCTGCACGCGTGATCTGCACCGCGTCGTAGAGGTACTCCGGCCCGATGAACCCGACCACGGTGTTGACCTGGAACGGGTGGTAGCGCTTGGCCAAGCCGTAGTTGCGGGCCTCCATGACCAGCTGATCGGTGTCCTCGTGGGCTTCGGCGGACAGCGCGGTGCCCTGTCCGGTCTCGAAGTAGAAGTAGTTGGGTCCGGCCGTGACGCAGTAGCGCTTGGCGAGTTCGTAGGCCTCGTCGAGCAGGTCGACATCGACCCCGAACGACTCGTTGGCCTTCTGGCTCCCGGCGATGCTCTGGAAGACCAGGCCGACCGGCGCACCCCGCTTCATTGCCTCCATCTGGGTGGTGACATGGGCGAGCAGGCAGTTCTGCGTCGGGATCTCCCAGAGGTCGATGACGTCCTGGACCATCTCGAGCAGCCGCGCAACGCTGGCGGTGGAGTCGTCGGAGGGGTTGATGCCGATCACGCTGTCGCCGGAGCCGAGGCTCAGCCCCTCGTAGATCGCCGCGCGGATGCCCTCCACGGAGTCGGTCGGGTGGTTGGGCTGGTTGCGGGACGCCAGCGTGCCGGGCAGTCCGATCGTGTTGTTGCAGTGCGCGGAGATGCGGATCTTGCTCGCCCCGTAGATGAGATCGAGGTTGGACATCAGCTTGGTGACCCCGGCCACCATCTCGCCGGTCAACGCGTTGCTGATCCGGCGAATCATGGCGGGCGTGGTCGTGTCGGCGAGGATCCACTCCCGGAAGTCACCGACGCTCCAGCCCTTGATCTCCGCGAAGATGCTCTCGTTCACCGCGTCGTCGATCACGCGGGTGACCTCGTCGCGCTCGGGGGGAATCGACGGGTTGTCACGCAGCGTGCCCAGGGTCAACTCGGCGAGCACATAGCGGGCAGCGACCCGTTCGGCCACAGTCTCGGCCGCAATCCCCGCGGCCCGGTCCCCGGACTTCTCCTCGTTGGCCTTGGCCAGCACCTCTTTGACCGACCCGAATTCGTAGGTCGTGCCGAAGAGCTTGGTTCTCAGCAGCATCGTGTCGACTCCTCTATCCCGCGTGAGGCGTGAGAGCCGGAGCGGCTCATCGGTTGAAGACCAGGGTCTTGACGGACACCGGCACGGCCCGCCCATCGAGCAGCGGACGTCCGATGTCGATGAAGTCGCCCTCGCCGAGTCCGATCTGATCGATCGTGATCAGTGGCAGGCCGGGACGCAGTGACTGAAGCGTCTGACCGAGCACCTGCGCGTAGTCCTGCTCGGTGACCACCACGAGGGGGACCTCGTCGGGCAGCTGTTGGTGGGCGTAGGCAGCCAGGCCTCCGGCAATCGACGCGAGCTGCCCGTAGTCCATCGCATGCGGCAGCTCGAGCGCGATCGCGACCCGACCGTCGCCCTCCGCGTCCCACCGTCGGGTCGCGGAGCGCACCGCCGCGATCAGCGCGTCGACGTCGGTGGGGTCAGCGCTCAGATCCGGCTCGACCACCGGCAGGTCGCGCAGCGGGAGCAGGTCGGCGCGGACCCAGATGGTGGTCCCGCTCATCGTGACCGTCTGGCTCGCCGCCCCGATCACCGTGGCGCTGAGGGTCTCAGGCGGGGTCCGCAGGCCCAGAGCGCTCAGCCGTGGCTCGGCGGCCAGGGACTGGGCGAGCAGCGGACCGACGTCTCCGAAGACCGCGACCTCGTCGACCGAGTCGGCGGGCAGTCCCTGCTCGAGGCATCGGCCGACCCCCCCGGACACGAACACCGTGGACACGGTCCCGGCGGAGGTATCCAGCGCCGGAGTGAGCCGCACCGCCTCGAGCAGTGGGGAGCACACGCCGAGCAGCAGGTCGACGATCAGGGCGGCCATCGCGTCGGTGATCGTGCGCAGTCCCGCCACGGTGGCGCGTTGGCCGACCTCGAGCCCGACGCCGAGGTGGTCGATGACCTTCTGCGCGGATGGGGTGATGTCGGTCACGGTGCCCGACCCGGCGTCGAGTTGGATGCCCCGGCCGCCGATCATGACCGCTGAGGACGAGTGATGGCGACCCGCACGGAAGACCGCGGCGTTGGAACTCCCGCCGCCGATGTCGACGTTGATCACGGTCGAGTAGCGCTGAGACGACCACGCCGCGGCGCCCGAGCCCCGGGCAGCGATCTGGGATTCGAGGTTCGGGCCGGCGACGGTGACCACGAAGTCACCGGCCAGTCCCGACAATCGGTGCAGCACCGCGTCGGCGTTGTCGCGGCCGGCGGTCTCTCCGGTGATGATCACCGCACCGGTCTCCACCGACGACGGGTCGACGCCGGCGAGATCGTATTCGTGGAGCACGACCTCGAGCAGTCGGTCGACGTCGATGTGGTCTCGGCCGGCCAGTGGCGTGAAGCGTGCGGCGCCGACGTACTCGACACTGCGGGCATCGACCTCGATCCGCGGCACGAGCCCGAGCCGGGCGACGTTTCGGACCCTCAGGCGGGAGAAGACGACCTGCGTGGTCGTCGTACCGACGTCGATCCCGACGCTCAGCAACTCGCGGGTGTCGCGGGTCATGCCGCCTGCTCTCCGAGGTGCGGCACGTAGCCGCGGTGGGCAGTGGTCAGCTCTTGCGGAAGGTGATCTCTCCCTCGACTTCGAGCGAGTCGAGGATGCCCACGATCGCCGCGTCGGTGGGACAGTCGGTGGTTTGGTCGGTGTGGCGCGCGGCGCTCCCGCGCGCCACCAGGACGAGCTCGCCCGAGCCCGCCCCCACCGTGTCCACCGCCACGAAGGCCTCGCCGGCGAGTTCGTCCGCGGTGGAGGCCGGGCGGACGACCAGCAGCTTCAGGCCGGTCATACGCGCGTCCTTCGCGGTCGAGACCGCAGATCCGACGACACGGGCGATGAGCATCGGGGGGCTCCTGAGCGGGTCGGTTGGTGCCGGTCAGGCGACCGGGTCGCCGGTGCCCGGCTTCTCGGGGTCGGGCTGACGAGGCGAGGTGGTGGTGGTATCGACGGGGACGGCCACGGCGGCGGCTTCGCCGTCTACCGCGGGGTAGCGACGGCGGAAGAACAACCACGCTACGCCTACCGCACTGACCCCTGCAACCAACTTGCCGACGATCATCGGGAAGATCATCGAGCGCTCGACCGCGGCGGTGAACCCGAGGTGGTCGCCGAAGGTGAACGCGGCACTGACCGCGAAGGCGCAGTTGAGCACCTTGCCCCGCGAGTCCATGTCCTTGAGGATCTGGAACATCGGGATGTTGTTGGCCAGCGTGGCGACCATACCCCCGGCGGCCACGTCGTTCATGCCGACGAGCCGCCCGGCCACGGACAGCGGCTTCTCGGCCACCTTGATGATCACATAGACCGCCGGGAAGGCGCCGAGCAGCATCATCCCGATGAACCCGACGATCTCGATGCCGTCCATCGGTGAGGCGAGCTCCCAACCTTCGGGCATGATCGCGGTCTCGGTCATGAACTCGAAGGTCGCGATCGCCAGCCCGATCGAGATCACGGCGATCAGACCCTTGCCGAAGACCAGGAACCCGGCGGTCATCTTGTCGGGGATCTTCCACAGCCCGATGGCGATCAGCACGGCTGCGATCACGATCGGGATCAGGTTTGCCAGCACCATGGCGGGGTCGAACCCGGCGACCAGCCCACCGGCGAGCACCCCGAGGGGGATCGTGATCATCCCAGCCAGCACGCCCTGGGCGAGGAACGGGCGGTCCTGCTTCTCGATGATCCCGAGCGCCACCGGGATCGTGAACACGATCGTCGGCCCCATCATCGCGCCCAGGATGAGCCCGGCCAGCAACCCCGCGTCGGGATCGATGGCCAACTGTTGAGCCAGGGGATACCCGCCCATGTCGTTGGCCAGCAGCGTCGTCGCGAACATCGACGGATCCGCACCCACCGCGGTGTACAGCGGCACGATGACCGGTTCGAGGATCTTGGCCAGGACCGGCGCCAGTGAGACCACGCCCACCATCGCCAGGGCCAGCGGCCCGAGGGCCATGAAGCCCTCCTCGAACTGCTCACCGAGCCCGAAACGGTTCCCGATGGCCCGGTCGATTGCCCCGAGCACCATGAAGATCATCAGGATCCAAACGATGATCTCGTTGACGGCATCCACGCGCGCACCTCCCTTGGTGCAGGGCACACCGGCGCCGAGCAGGTCGGCGCCACGTCCCTGCGGACGGTCCTCGTCGCGCGACCAAGAGGACGGATGGGCGCGCGGCAACGGTCGGACTGATCGGTACCTCGACCGATCATCCACCAGAGTTGGACCATCGTCCAGGGCCCTGGCGGTCCTGTGTTCCGGTGCCGGATGGCCCTTGCCCCCGTCCTCGTCGTCGCCTATTCGCGGTCAGCCTCCCCGGAGCTCGGCAGGAGGATCGGCGAGGAACACGCTCGCGTCGCCAGCGCGGGCGGTGAGCCGGCCGTCGGCCCACAACCCGAGCGTCTCCAGCCAGCGGCGGAATGGCGGCGCCGGCGACCGATCGAGCAGTTCGCGCAGGGTGGCGTCGTCGTGGAAGCCCGTGTCCTGGTAGCTGAGCATGATGTCGTCGCCCATCGGGATGCCCATGTAGTAGCACGAGCCCGCCATCGCCAGGAGCATCGTGGCGGTCTCCTGGTCGTTCTGGTCGGCGTTGGTGTGGTTGGTGTAGCAGGGCGCCATCCCCATCGGCAGGCCCGACAGCTTGCCCATGAAGTGGTCCTCGAGGCAGGCGCGGATGATCTGCTTGCCGTCGTAGAGGGTCTCGGGACCGATGAACCCCGAGACGTTGTTGACCATGAACGGCGCCCAGCGCCGGGCGTAGCCGTAGGTGCGTGCCTCGAGGGTCAGCTCGTCGGCCCCGTGGTCGCACCCGACCGCCATCTCCGATCCCTGTCCGGTCTCGAAATACAGCAGGTTGGGGCCACGCGCCGTACCCCGGGCGGTGATCAGGGCCTGCGCGTCGTCGAGCAGGGAGGCGTCGACCCCGAAAGAGTTGTTGGTTCCCTGCGTGCCGGCGATGCTCTGGAACAGCACCGACACCGGTGCGCCGGCTTCGACCGCCTGCATCTGGGTGCCGATGTGGGCCAGCACGCAGGTCTGCGTCGGGATACCCCACCGCCGGACGAACTCGTGGGTGCGCTGCATGATCTCGGTGGTCGTCCCGATCGAGTCGTCGGCCGGGTTGATGCCGATGATCGCATCACCCGACCCGTAGCTCAGGCCCTCCATGATGCAGGCCAGGATCGCCGGCCACGAGTCGGTCGGATGGTTGGGCTGGAGGCGGAACGACAGCGTGCCCGGCAGTCCGAGCGTGGTCGCCGCGGTCGACACCACCTGGATCTTGCTGGCCGCGTACACCAAGTCCATGTTGGACATCAGCTTGGCGACCCCCGCCACCATCTCACCGGTGAGCGCCCGGCTCAACCGCAGGATGTCGTCGCTGTCGGTGTCGTGACTCAGCAACCATTCACGCAGTTGACCGAGGGTCAGGTCTGCGGCCTCGGCGAAGATCGTGTCGTTGATCCCGTCCTCGATGACCCGGGTGACCTCGTCGAGCTCGTAGGGGACGACCGGATTGACCCGCAGGTGCTCGAGGGTCAGCTCACTGAGCACGCACCGGGCGGCGACCCGTTCGAGTGAGCTGTCGGCGGCGATGCCCAACATCTGATCCCCAGACTTGACCTCGTTGGCCTTGGCCAGGACCTCGGGGACCGAGCGGAAGGTGAAACAACGTCCATGAAGCATCGCGCGGTACGACACGTCGGATCTCCTCGTCTGGTCACAGCGGCGGCTGCACGACCGATGCTGCGATCATCCGCCACCCGAGCGTCGGCGCACAGAGCCGCGTCCGGCCCCTGATCACTGGTCGCACGGCCCTGGTGACTGGCTCACCGCCGGCCTAAGCGAGCTGCCCGATGAGCGCGACCATGTCGAGTTCGTCGTGCAGTTGGTGCTGCAGCATGACGCGGTCCACCCCGGCCTCGGCGAGATCGGCGAGCTGCCGAGCGGCCTGCTCGACCGTGCCGATCACCCAGGCGGGACGCAGGCCGTCGAGCCAGGTCCCGAGGTCTCCCGGTGCTTCGGAACGCTCCTTGAGCCGGGCCGCACGCTGCTCGACCTCGGCCTCATCCGTGCCGATCAGGCAGCCGGTCATGACCGAGAAACGCAGCGGGGCTCGTCCGGCCGCTTCGGCGGCCCGATCGATGCGCTGGCGCCGAACCCGCACCTCCTCGAGGGTCGGGAACACGGTGTTGTACTCGTCGGCGAACCGCGCGGCCAGTGCCGCGCTGCGCGGACCGGCGAGCCCTCCGATGATCAGCGGGACCGAGGGCTGCTGCACCGCAGGGGGTCGTGCCTCACCGCCGCGCAGGGTGTAGTGGCGGCCGTGGTGGTCGAAGCGCTCACCGGTCAGCTGCCGGGTCACGATCTCGACCTGCTCCTCGAGCACCTCGAACCGGGTCGCGAGATCGTGGAACGGGAAGCCGAAGCGCTCGTGCTCAGCCTGGTTCCACCCCGCACCCATCCCGAGCTCGACCCGGCCTTCGGTGACGTGGTCGACCGTGACGACCGACCGGGCCAGGATCGATGGATGACGGAAAGACGTCGGCGAAACCATCGTGCCCAGGCGGATGCGCGTGGTCAGGGCACCGAGCGCCGCCAGCGTCGTCCAGGCGTCGAGCGAACCACGTCCGGTGCGGTCCTGAACCGACCCGTAGTGGTCGGAACGGAACATCCCCTCGAGCCCCGCCGCCTCGGTCGCCTGCGCCAGCGCGACCCACTGCGACCAGGTCACGTCCTCCTGGCCCTCGATCATCAGGTTGATGCGCATGCCGGGACCTCCCGGGGTCGAGTCGGGTCGGGACAGGTCAGGTCGGGACAGGTCAGGTCCTGTCCGCTCGGTCAGCCCGGCCGCGACATGACCGAGGCGACCGGCCGAAGGTCGAGCCAGGTCTGACGTCGTGGCCGGTGCACGTGGTCTTCGGAGAGGTCGGGCAGGTAGGCGAGATCGGTGAACTGCACCCGGCCCCCCTTCAGCCCGATCATCGCGCTGCCGGGCGCGCCCTCGTTGGCATGCTCCACGAGGTAGTCGATGCAGCGCGAGGCCAGCCGGGTGGCCTGGATGCGATCGAAGGGACTGGGAGACCCACCCTGCTGGACGTGACCGAGGATGGCGTCACGCACGTCGAACAAGTCCCCGGCCTCCTTCTCGAACAGCGCGTGGATGAAACTCGTCGTGTAGACCCGATCCGCCCCCTCCCCCCGGATCACCAGGCCGAGGCGCTTGCCGGCGGCGAAGCCGGCGCGCAGCACATCGACGTCCGCCGCGAGATCCTCGAGGGTGATCCCCTCCTCCGGCAGGTAGACCCGTTCCGCACCCGTGGCCAGCCCACCCATCAGGGCGAGGTACCCACAGTCGCGACCCATCACTTCGACCACGAAGCACCGGTGGGAGGCCACCGCCGACTGCTTGATCTTGTCGACGTCGGTCACGATGCTGTTGAGCGCGGTGTCCGCGCCCACGGACAACTCGGAGCCGGGCACATCGTTGTTGATCGACGCCGGCAGGCACACGATGGGCAGGTCGAGCCCGTCGTGCTCGTGACGGGCGGCGTGCACCGCGTAGGCAGCGTGGTACCCGGTCCAGCCGCCGATCACCAACATGCCGTCGATGTCGTGCGCCCGTACCTGCTCGGCGATCGCGGCCAACTGCTGGCGGTCGGGCACGAACCGGCTGGTGGCAAGCTCCGCCCCTCCTCGCGCCACCCAGCCGGTGACGTCCATCCAGTCCAGCTCCCGGATCTCGCCGCGAGCCAGACCGCGGAACCCATTGGTCACCGCCAGCATGGTGTTGCCCTGGTCCATGCCCAGGCGCACCGCGGCGCGCACGGCGGTGTTCATCCCCGGCGCCGGTCCACCGCCGTGCAGCACGGCCAGCCGGAGTTGCCGCCGTCCCGCGGCGGGCTGACGCGGTGTGGCTCGCACCAGGGTGCGGAAGATGTCCCACGACTCGGTGAAGCTGCCCCCACGCATCTGCATCGCACGGTCGTAATCGCCGGCGTCGATCGCGTCGGCGACCGCCTGCGTCTCCTCGACGTTGCCCATCAGCGGCGAACTGACCACCCGGTTCTCACGGATGCCGATGAGCTGCGGTTCGTCCTCGGGGCCAGAGCGCAGCAAGGTCTCGACGGCTTCGTGGCCGAGCAGGGTGGACAGGGTGCGGTCGAACGCGCTCGGGGACCCCCCGCGCTGCACGTGGCCCAGGATCGTGACCCGGGTGTCCTCGCCGAGTTCGGCTTCGAGCACGCTCTTGACCCGGTCCGCGGTGATTGGTTCCCCGGTCGTGTCGGCGGCACCCTCGGCCAACACCACCATGTTCTGCCGACGGCCCTGACCGCGTCCGGCGGTGAGCGCGTCACACATCTCGCGCTCCCAGGTGCCAGCCTCCGCAGGACGTTCGGGGATCAGCACCCAGTTGGCGCCGGCCGCGATCGCTGACATCAGCGCCAGGTACCCGCAGCGTCGACCCATGACCTCGATCACGAAGCTGCGCTGGTGGCTGGCTGCGGTGCTGTGCAGTGCGTCCAGCGCTTCGGTGATCCGGTGCAGTGCCGTGTCGGTCCCGATCGTCATGTCCGTGCCGAACATGTCGTTGTCGATCGAGCCCACCAGCCCGACCAACCACAGCGTCGGGTGACGCTCGGCCGTGTCGGAATCGATCTCGCCGGCCTCGACGAGCTCGGCGATCAGCTCTGGCCACTCCTGTCGGAAGGCGTTGGCGCCGGTGAGGCTGCCGTCGCCGCCGATCACCACCAGCGCGTCGATGCCGCGCACGACGAGGTTGCGCGCGGCCTGACGGCGGCCTTCCCGGGTCCGGAACTGCTGGCACCGTGCCGATCCGATCACGGTGCCTCCGAGCTGCAGGATGCCACCGACATCGTCCGTGTCGAAGGCCACGAGATGGTCGCCACCATCGACCAGCCCCTGGTAGCCCTCGTAGACCGCGTGGACCGGCAGTCGATGGTGCAGCGCGGTGCGCACCACGGCACGCACGGCCGCATTCATCCCGGAGGCGTCGCCTCCGCTGGTGAGGACGGCGAGGCTGGTGGGTCTCCTCGTAGGATCGGTCACCTCAGCACCTTTGCAGCATGGGAAGGTTGCTCGGGGTGCAGCACACCCCGCGGTCCCCTGGCACGCTAGCGGTCCCGCGGGTCGGCGGATGACCGCTCCACCACCGTCCGAACCCGGCCCTCACCCGAGGAGGTCACGGATGCAAGCCCTGGTCGTGCACGCATCGGATCGTGGCAGTACCGCAGAACTCGCCGCATGGATCGGCGAGGCCTTCGCGGAGCGCGGCATCGAGGTCGAGGTCCGCGCCTGCGAGGAGGTCACCGATCTCGGCGAGTCACAGGCGGTCGTGGTCGCCGGCGCCCTGTACCTCGGCCGCTGGCACCACGAGGC
>SLLJ01000063.1 GCA_007134165.1 Nitriliruptoraceae bacterium
GACATCGTCCGACACCGCGAGCACAACTGACCTACACGTGGGTCACCAGTGCCCACCGATTCGCCAACCTCTCGCCACTCCGGGTTGGTCTCCCAGCATGCGCCCTAGGAGGCACCATGAAGGGGGCTGCACGGCGCTGTCGGGCAGCATGCCGGTGACCGCGATCGCCCCGGCGTTGATCATCGGGTTGCGTGGACGCCCCGTCCCCGGATCCAGGCTGATGGAGTTGAACGCCTCCCCCGACGGTTCGACCCCGACGCGTTGCTCGACGGCTGACGCTCCCCGGGAATCCAGCGCCATGCCGGAGGTGAAGGCCTTGGAGACCGACTGGATCGTGAAGGGCACGTCGACATCGCCGGCCGCGTAGCGGGAACCGTCAGCGGTGACCAGCGCGAGACCGACGTGGGCCGGGTCGGCCCGGGTCAACGCCGGGAGGTAGTCGGCGAGGGCGCCGTCCATCGTTCCCACCTACCGCTGATGGACCTCCTCGATGATCCTCGTGATCGTGTCCCGCTCCCGGCTCCCTCCGACCTGCAGCTGGCATCGACGAGGACGGAACCGGTCGGCCCGGCGTTCGCACCACAAGCGCCGTGCGGACGCAGGCGGGTGGTCGTCACGCGTTGGCGTCGCCCGGGTTTCGACGACGTTTCGCGTGGGGCGGTCCGGGGCACGGTGTCAGTGCCGACCGCCCGAGGGCGGCTGCCAGCTCGGCGCGAACGCGGGTGGGGCCACCCCGAGGCGCTGCTGCAGGACGGTCTCCGCCGTGTCGAACGCTCCCTCGACCCAGCCCTGGAACCGGCTGAAGGCCTCCCCGCAGACGTACAGCGGCACGCTCGGGTCGGGCTGCAGTGCCGCGGCCATCGCGGTGTCGCTGTCCGCGCCGATCGCCCAGGCGTGCATCGCTCCGCCGTAGGGGTCGTCCCCCCAGTCCTTGAACGCGGCGGCATACGGCGCCGGCACCTCGCTCGGATCACGCTGGTGGAGCTGCCAGAGCTGCCGGGTGGCCGCCTCGACCATCGAGGCGGTGGCCCGCTGGTCGTGCCACGCCGGGGATCCGGGTGTCGTGTCGGTGTGGGGGTTGGTCCGCGGCGTGAACGCCGGCCCCTGGCGCAGGCCCTCCCAGTAGCTCAGCTGCGCCGAATCCGTGTAGCTGGCCATCAGCAGACTGTTGTGGTTGGCCGGCTCCCCGCCGGGTGCGCTCGCTTCCTCGCCGAAGTAGTAGGTGGTCCGTAGCGGCAGGGTCGACACCGAATGCCCCCACACCTGCGCGACGCCGGCGTCGGTCCACCACGGCCGGTCGTAGGCGAGGAACAGCTTCATGACCGGGATCGGCACCACGGTCGCCAGCAGCAGGCGCATCGAGGCGGTGTCGAGCACGACACTGCCCGGCGCGATGAGTTCGATCGCCCGGCGCGGGAGCGCGAGGATCACCGTCCTGGCCGACAGCTCACTGCCGTCGCGCAGCGCCAACCTGAACCTGCCGTCGGGGGCCCGGGTGACCCGGGTCACCTCGGCGTCCAGGGCGAGCTGGCCCCCCGCAGCTTCGAAGCGCTGTGCGATCGCGATCGGGAGCTGGTCATAGCCGCCGGCCAGGGTGGTGTCGGTGGTGCCGGGGGCGAAGTCGGCGAAGAACCATTCGAGCATGTCGAGCGCGTTGAAGTTCTCGACCGGGAAGTCGTGCCCCATGGTGTCCTGGACGAACGCGAAGCCTTCGGCGGTCAGGATCGTGGCGAGGTAGTTCCAGAAGCCGATGTCGCGCAGCGCGGTCCCCAGCACCCGCTTTCGCGTGCCGACCTCGAGCCAGTCCGCGTGGGTCATCGTGCCGACGTCGATGCCCATATCGTCGTTGACCCGTGACGCCAGCAGTTGGGCGAACGACTGGCCCTGCTCGTCCGCAGGCAGGTGGTAGGGGATCGCCGAGGCGTCGGTCAGCTGGTCGCCGAGCAACGGCACGCCGCGCAGCCAGGCGTACGCCGGTGCGCTGCTCGGGAACGGCGCGGTGGGCAGTGACAGTGCGTCGACCACGGCTTCGACGAGCAGATGGTTGGTGTCGAAGCCCATCCCGCCGAACTCGGCGCGTAGGTGCGGGGCACCGGGCGGCACGAGCGACTCGAGCCGACCGCCGACCCGATCGGAGGCTTCCAGCACCCGGACCGACGCGGACGGTCGGTCCTCGCTCAGCCGCCAGGCGGCGTACACCCCGCCGCAGCCGGCGCCGACCACCGCGTAGTCGACCGTGTCCATCAGGCGTCTCCTCGGGTGGCGGTGGCGTTCGACAGCAGGTCCTCCACCACACGGCGGAAGGCCTCCGGGTCGGTGGCCGGTGGTTCGTCGGGGCCTTCGAGCAGTTCGCTGAGGGACTGGCGTGCCTCCCAGGAACACGCCGGGTGCCCCGCCGCCAGTGCCGCGAGCCTGAGGGCATGGTCGCGGTCACCGATCCGCCCGGCGAGCCGGGCCAACCCGGTGACGGCGCGTACGGTCTCGGCGACCGCGTCGTGCTCCAGCGAGATCCGCAGCGCGGTGAGCATCTCGGTGCGCGCCCCGTCGAACTCGCCGAGCTCCATACGGCACAGCCCCAGGTAGACCCCGACCACGGTGAGCTGCTCCCGATCCCCGCCGCGATGGTTGAGCTCCTGGGCGGTCTCGAAGTGCGCCAGCGCCGCGCCGGGGTCGCCGCGCCGCAGTTCAGCGAACCCGAGGTGGGCGACCGCGCCCATCTGCAGCCGAAGGTTGCCGACCGCTTCGGCGTTCCGGCGACATTCCTCGGCGAGCTCGATGGCGTCCTCGAAGCGGCCCTGCTCCGTGCGCACGTGGGCGAGGTTGTTGGCCAGCGTTGCGACCTCGACGCCGAGACCGGCGGGGCGGGCGATGGCCAGCGCCTCCTCCAGCCGTCCGCTGGCCGTGTCGTGGTCGCCGCTCACGATCCCGATCGTGCCGAGCTGGCGCAGGAACTTGACTCGGGTGAGCGGATCTTGGACCTGGGGGAGCACGGCCAGGCCCTCGTCCGCCCAAGCGGCCGTGAGTTCGCCACGAATGAGCAGCGCGATACGACCCTGCTCGGCCAACGCCGCGAGCAGTGCCTGGTCGTCGCCGAGCTGCCGACTGAGCGCAACCGCTGCGCCCAGATGGGCGCTCGCGTCCGTGAGGCGGCCGAGCACCGCAGCCACGCGGCCGGCGCCGACGAGCGCCTTTTGGCGGTCGAGGCCCTCGGCGAGTTCGATCGCCCGCTGGTAGGAGCCGAACGCCTCCGTCAGGGCCGATCGGGTCTCCTGTTCCTCGCCAGCCCGGGCGTACCAGTGCCCGGCGAGCGTGTCCTCACCGCCGAGCTCGTGATGGACGGCGATCGTTCGTCGGGCTCCACGCCCACGACCCAGCAGGTGACCTTCGATCCACCTCGCCGCGGCCCGGTGCAGGTGCGAGCGACGGGTCCGAAGCATCGCGTCGTAGGCCACCTCGCGCGTGATCGCATGCCGGAACGCGAACTCGGTCGCGTCCGGGATGGACGACGTGGGCTGTGCGAGCAGCAGTTCGCGCTCCTCGAGGACCGTGCAGGCACGCCGGACCGGTTCGAGACCCTGCTCGAGCAGGGCGGCGATGGCGCGGTCCCAGCAGTCCGGCCCGAGCA
>SLLJ01000320.1 GCA_007134165.1 Nitriliruptoraceae bacterium
CGCTCCTGGCACTGGCCACCTGGCGCCTGCGTGTGGTGCTGACCCGCTGAGCCTGCAACCGGGCCGTCCAGCGCTAGGCTCACGGTGACTCGATGGAGGGACCGCGTTGACCTCGATGCTGCAGACCATCCACCCGTGGCTGGGCTACGCCATCTCCCTCGTGGTGCTCGCGTCGGCCTACCTGGGCTTCACCCGCGCCCGCGACTCCCGCGAGTTCAGCCGCGGGCCCTATGCGTTGGCCATGGTCGCGCTCGATGTGCAGGTCGCCCTCGGCATCTTGCTCTACGCGCTCGGATCCTACTGGGAGGCCCGGCCCGAGATCGCCTACCTGCACCCGGCGCTGAGCATCGCCGCGTTGGCCGTCGGGCATGCCATGCTCGGCCGGGCCGCCAAGCTGCCGATGGCCTACGACGCCCACCGCACCGCCGGGCGCGGGCTGTTGCTCGCTCTGCTGCTCGTGCTGGCCTCGATCGGGGTGGCCAGCGCCCCACCGTTCCTGTGAACTGATCGTCGTACGCACCACTCGGGGGATTGGCATGAACGGACAGCGGCTCGCCGGCCTGATCCTGCTGGCCGTCGGCACCGTCCTGCTCCTGGTGACCACCACCGACCTCGACGGCTCCTGGCTGCTGGTCGGGGTCGGCGCGGCATTCCTGACCGCCTTCGCGGCCAGTCGCAGCTACGGGCTGCTGGTGCCCGGCGCGATCATCACCGGGCTCGGGGTCGGGGTCGTGCTCGATGGGGTAGGGCTGCCCTCGCCGGTCGTGCCGCTCGGGCTCGGGCTGGGCTTCGTGGCGATCGCCGTGCTGCACCTGCTGATCGGCGGGGCGAGCGAGGGCTGGTGGTGGTGGCCGTTGATCCCCGGCGGCATCCTCAGCGTGACCGCCACGGTCGAGCTCGCCGACGTCGAGAACCTCGGCGCCTACCTGCTGCCGGTCGCCCTGATCGTGGTGGGCCTCGGCCTGCTGCTCGGCCGTCGGGGCCGCAAGGGTTCGCAAGCTCCGGGCCCGCCGGACCCGGAGTAGTACGGCTGACCCGGACCGCCCGACCCGCCCCATCCGACCTTTGGCGCGGCGGCCGGTATGCGGCGCGTGCTACCAGCCTCGCGCCCGCCACTCCGGCAGGCTGGGACGTTCGGCGCCGAGGGTGGTGTCGTCGCCGTGGCCGGGGTACACCCAGGTCTCGTCGGGCAGGCGGTCGAACACCTTCGTTTCGAGGCCGTCCATGATGCGTCGGTGGTTCTCGGCGCTGCCGAAGGTGTTGCCCGGACCGCCGGGGAACAGCGTGTCGCCGCTGAACAGGTGGGGGCGCTCGTCGCCGAGCACCAGGTAGAGCAGGGAGCCCTCCGTGTGCCCGGGAAGGTGCAGCACCTCGACCTCGAGGTCGCCGAGGACGATCCTCTCGCCGCCCGACAAGGCGCGGTCCACCTCGGCGGGGAACAGTTCCCCGTCCGCCGGGTGGCCCCAGATCGGCAGGCCCGGATCCTCGCGCAGTGCCTCCCAGGCCCGGACGTGGTCCCAGTGGCCGTGGGTCTGAACCACCGCGAGCGGCTCCACCTGGGCGATCGCCTCGCGTAGGCGTGCGGGCCGGTCGGCGGCGTCGACGAGCAGGGCCTGGCCGGTTCGGACGCAGGCGATCACGTACACGTTGTTGTCCATCTGCCCGACCGACAGCTTGCGCACGCGCAGCGCGCCGTCGATCCGGTCCTGCCAGTCGCCGTCGGGTTCGACGTGGCCGGTGTAGTCCTGGCTCATCTCGGCGGGTCCCTCCGCAGATCGGGGGTGGTAACGCACGGCCCGCTCACTGGCCCTTGACCGCCTCGGGGGTCAGCTCGTTGCCCGATCGGCCGCCGGAGGCGAAGGCTGCGATGTTGTCCAACGTGGTGTGCGCGATGTTGGACATCGCCTCCTGGGTGAAGAAGGCCTGGTGGGCGGTGATCAGTACGTTGGGGAAGGTGAGCAGCCGGGAGAAGACGTCGTCGGTGATCACCTTGTCCGACAGGTCCTCGAAGAACAGGTCGCCCTCCTCTTCGTAGACGTCGATCGCGAGGTTGCCGATCTTGCCCGACTTCAGCCCGTCGATCACCGCCGGGGTGTCGATCAGCGGGCCCCGGCTGGTGTTCACGATCATGACCCCGTCGCGCATCTTGGCGATGTTCTCGGCGTTGATGAGGTGATGGGTGTCGGGGGTGAGGGGGCAGTGCAGCGTGATGATGTCGCAGTCGGCGAACAGCGTGTCGAGGTCCACGTAGCGCACCCCGTAGTCGCGGACCTCGTCGTTCTGGACCACGTCGTAGGCGCGGATCGAGCAGCCGAACGCGCGCATGATCCGGGCCACGATCTGCCCGATGCGCCCGGTGCCGATGATGCCCACCCGCTTGTTGCGTAGGTCGAAGCCGAGCAGCCCGTCGAGGGAGAAGTTGCCGTCGCGGACCCGGTTGTAGGCCCGGTGCAGGCGCCGCTCCACGGCCAGCATCATGCCCACGGTGTGCTCGGCGACCGCGTAGGGCGAGTACGCCGGCACCCGCGAGACCGTCAGTCCCCGGGCATGCGCGTGGTCGAGGTCGACGTGGTTGAAGCCGGCCGAGCGCAGCGCCAGCAGGCCGACCCCGAGGTCGGCGAGCTGGTCGATCACCTCGGCGTCGACGGTGTCGTTGACGAAGGGGCAGACCACGTCGTGGCCCTCGGCGAGGCTGGCGGTGTCGGCATTCAGCCGGGCCTCGAGGAAGTGCAGGTCGTGGCCGTGATCCTCGTTGGCCTCGGTCAGGAAGCGGACGTCGTAGCTGCGGCTGGAGTAGACGGCGATGCGCACGGCGGGATCTCCGGGATCAGTCGAGGTCGCCTCAGCGTAGGCGGTCGGGGTCGTGGCCGTTCCGCGGATCCGGTGACCGTCCGACGACGGTCCACGCGATGATCCGTCGGCGACCGGTGGACCGGCGGGCGCCCGGCCGGCGGGGGCTACCCTCGACGCCGTCCACCGCCAGCTCAAGGGTCCGCCCGTGTCCCAGCCCCGCGCCGCCCTCCGTGACCGGATCACCGTGCGCGGTGCGCGGGAGCACAACCTCAAGGACGTCGACCTCGAGCTGCCCCGCGACGCCATGATCGTGTTCACCGGACTGTCGGGCTCGGGCAAGTCCAGCCTCGCCTTCGACACCATCTACGCCGAGGGTCAGCGCCGCTACGTCGAGTCGCTGTCCGCCTACGCCCGGCAGTTCCTCGGGCAGATGGACAAGCCCGACGTCGACTTCATCGACGGGCTGTCCCCGGCGATCTCGATCGACCAGAAGTCGACCTCGCGCAACCCGCGCTCCACCGTGGGCACCATCACCGAGATCTACGACTACCTGCGGCTGCTCTACGCCCGCATCGGCCAGCCCCACTGCCCGCAGTGCGGTCAGGCGATCGCGCGCCAGACCGCGGAGCAGATCGTCGACCAGGTCCACGAGCTGCCCGCCGGCACCCGCTTCCAGGTGCTGGCTCCCATCGTGCGCAGCCGCAAGGGCGAGCACGCCGCCCGCTTCCAGCAGCTGTCGGCCGACGGCTACGCCCGCGTGCGCATCGACGGCGAGGTCCACGCCCTGACCGAGGTGCCCAAGCTCGACAAGAACCGCAA
>SLLJ01000026.1 GCA_007134165.1 Nitriliruptoraceae bacterium
CTGGCGACCGAAGACCCGGACCGGTTGGTAGCTCATCGGCACGAACTGGTGTGTCCCGTCGCCCCGAGGCGCTGCCGCGGAAGCGCCTCGGAGCGCCAATCGCGCGACCCTGCGCGTCAACACAGCCAACCCCGCTGCCGCGGAGGCGCTGCCGTGCGTTGTGGGGCCCAGGGTGGGCACCCGTCGTTCGGGACGCGCCAGTTGATGGGAATCGTCGGGGACGTGGCGTACCCAGATTGTCTGGTGACCGCACGGGTACACCACCTCCGTGAGCCGCCTCCCCACATTCATTCGACGGTCGCACGGACCGCCAGGTTCAGCGCACGTAGGCGCTTCCGCGGCAGCGCTTCGCCGCCTTCAACGTCCACGGCCGACATCCAACGCTCGTCAGGCGTGCGCATGCGACGGCCCCACCCCGCCGTCGCACGCAACCCACCGCAGCGGCGGCGAGCGGTGCAGGCGTACCGGCGACCCAGCCCCCGACCACCACCCGGCCCCCGCTACCGACATCAACTCGCGTGCCCAACGCTCCGCCCTGCCACAGGCCCTGCCGCTCGACCCCAGCGGAGCCCTCCCAAGCTCCGCACGGGGGCTGTCTGCTCGGGGGTTTCACGTGCGTCCCGATCCGGCGGCCCGCCATTCGGATCGGACTTCGGGTTGGCGCCGGATCAGGCACGCCACGGAACGGAGCTCGCGCGCCACGGCCAGACCACGGCGTGAAGCTGACAGCCGACACGATTCTCGGTCTCGTCAACCGTCGCACCAGCTCGGTTCAGGACCACCGATCGAGCACACCAGCCGGAACCACCAGCCGGAACCACCAGCCGCAACGACGAGCACTAGCTGTCGGCGTCTCGCACCGTCCGCGAGGCCTCGAGGAACACCGCGTCGAGCATCTCCTCGGTGAGCCGTCCGGTGAAGGTGTTCTGCTGGCTGACGTGGTAGCAGCCGAGCAGCCGGCGCCCGTCGGGCAGGACCACCTCGGCACCGTGCGCGAACCGTGGCTTGCGCCCCTCCCAGCCGGTGTGCCGCAGCACAGCGTCCCAACCGAAGCCCCCGAGCGCGACCACCACCCGCCACGGCAGCAGCCCGAGCTCGGCGGCCAGGAACGGGGCGCAGGCATCCCGCTCGGCCGTCGTCGGCCGGTTGGATGGCGGGGCGCAGCGCACCGGCGCGGTGATCCACGCTCCGGTCAGGGTCAGGCCGTCGTCCCGGGATGTCGAGGTGGGCTGGTTGGCGTACCCGGCGCGGTGCAGCGCCGCGTACAACCAGTCCCCGGAACGGTCGCCGGTGAACATGCGTCCGGTGCGGTTGGCGCCGTGGGCGGCGGGGGCGAGCCCGACCACCACCACCTCGGCGTCGGGGTCCCCGAAGCCGGGCACGGGTCGACCCCAGTACTCCTCATCGGCGTAGGCGGCGCGGCGCTCACGGGCGACCTGCTCGCGCCAGGCCACCAGCCGGGGACAGGCAAGGCAGCCCACGACCTGCGCGGCCAGGACGTCGAGGTGGCGCGCAGCAGCCGGCGGGTCCGGATCGGGCAGCATGGCCGGTGACCGTAGCTGCGCGAGCTCAGCTGCGGCGGCGCAGCAACCGGCGCAGCACGAGCAACGCCACGATCGCGACGACCTGGCCGAGCAGGACGATGCGCGTGACGTCCACCGCCGGCTCGTAGCGCACGACGCCGTCCTGCAGCACGTAGGCGCCGACCGGCCGGCCGGCGGCCCCCCAGCCTCCGCCGCTGCCCTCACCGCCACCGGACGGGTCGGTGCCTCCACCGCCCCCACCGCCACCGCGTACCGCGACGACGGGCACGATCACGGTGCCGTCGCGCTCGATGGGCGTGCCCACCACCCGGTCGACGACCACGGCCGTGCGGTCCTGGAGCCGTTCGAAGACGTCCATTGCTCCCCCGGTTGGGGTCTCGGCGCCGCCCGTGCCGAGGACCCGCACGGGGCTCCCGGCAACGGTGCGACGTGGTTGGCCTACGGCGCGAGCGCGGCTGCGTCCACCGCGTAGAGGTCGTCGGCGCCAGCGGTGATGGCGGGCAGCAGCCCGACCGCCTGCGGCACGAGTTGGGTGGCGAAGAACCGGGCGGTGGTCACCTTGGCGGCGAGGAAGTCCGGGCCGTAGCTGCCATGGTCGCCGGCGTCGAGCCGGGCCTGGGCTGCGGCCGCGCCCTTGGCCAGCTGCCAGCCACCGACCACGGTCGCGAACAACCGCAGGTAGGGGGTGGCGCCGGCGAACACGTCCAGCGGAGCCTCCCGGTGGGCGAAGACCCAGTCCGTGGCCTGCTCGAGCGCGGCGAGGCCGGCGGCCAGCGGCTGAGCGATGGCGTCCAGCGAGGCCGGCAGCTCCTCGATGCCTTCGTGCAGGCCGAGCAGGAAGCCCTTGACGAACGCACCGCCGTCGTAGGGCAGCTTGCGCCCGACGAGGTCGAGGGCCTGGATGCCGTTGGTCCCCTCGTAGATCGGGGCGATCCGGGCGTCGCGGTAGTGCTGGG
The DNA here is from genome assembly GCA_007134165.1 of Nitriliruptoraceae bacterium. GTDB lineage: Bacteria > Actinomycetota > Nitriliruptoria > Nitriliruptorales > Nitriliruptoraceae > SKJO01. Next base: position 2,501 of record SLLJ01000026.1, read on the forward strand.
CGACCCCGGTCTCCTCGACGTAGCCCATGCCGCCATGGATCTGCAGCGCCAGCGAGGTCAGCTCCACGCCAAGGTCCGTGGCCCAGGACTTGGACAGCGGCGTGAGCAGGTCGGCGAGCTTGCCCTGCTCCTCGCGGACGACCGGATCAGAGGCGTGCTCGGCAAGGTCGAGCGCGTGGGCGTTGGCGTAGCACACCGCCCGGGACGCCTCGATCAGCGCCTTCTGGGTCAGCAGCATGCGGCGCACGTCCGCGTGGTCGATGATCGGGGCCTGCTCCCCGGGCGCGCTGGTGGGTCCGCGGCCCTGCCGACGCTCCTGGGCGTAAGCCAGGGACTGCTGGTAGGCGCGCTCGGCGACCGCCACGCCCTGCATACCGACCCCGAGCCGGGCATCGTTCATCATCGTGAACATCTGGCGCATGCCCTGGTTGGGTTCGCCGACCAGCTCACCGATGGCACCCTCGCCGGACTCCCCGAAGGCCATCACGCAGGTCGGCGAGGCGTGGATGCCCAGCTTGTGCTCGAGCGAGACGACCTGGACGTCGTTGCGCGCCCCGAGGCTGCCGTCGTCGTCCACGAGGTACTTCGGCACGATGAACAGCGAGATGCCCCTGGTCCCGGGCGGGGCGTCGGGCAGCCGGGCCAGCACCAGGTGCACGATCTGCTCGGTGAGGTCGTGCTCGCCATAGGTGATGTAGATCTTCTGGCCGGTGATGCGGTAGGTGCCGTCCCCGGCGGGCACGGCCCGGGTGGTCACCGCCCCGACGTCCGAGCCGGCCTGCGGCTCGGTGAGGTTCATGGTGCCCGACCACTCGCCCGACACCATCCGGGGCAGGTAGGTCTGCTTCTGCTCCTCGGAGGCATGGTGGACCATGAGGTACACCGCCCCGGTGGTCAGCAGCGGGCAGAGCGAGAAGGACAGGTTGGCGCTGGTGATCAGCTCCTTGACCCCGAGCGCGACCAGCCCGGGGAAGTTGCCGCCACCGAGCTCGGCAGGGTGCTGCACGGCCCCCCAGCCGGCGTCGACGTACTGCTGGTAGGCGGGCTTGAAGACGTCGGGGGTGACGACCCCGCCGTCCTCGATGTGGGAGCCCTGCAGGTCCCCC
>SLLJ01000420.1 GCA_007134165.1 Nitriliruptoraceae bacterium
GGGTGACCCCCTCGGACGTGATGGTGCTCGACCGGGACGGCGACGGACGCTGGGTGGTGCTCGGCGTCGGGCTCGGCGAGGCCTACCCCCACATCTGGGGCGCGAGCCCCGGTGATCCCGACATCGTCGAGCTGTGCGTGTCGGGCAGCGCGCCGCTGCCGCTGCGCTCCTGGGAGAGCCCTCAGGCGGCGGTCATGGCCGAGCTCGCGCCGGGCTCCTGCGGCATCGCCGGCATCCGGGAGGACTGGATGCTCGAGACCGACCAGTGGTGGAACGTGCGCGTGGACGGGCTGGTCGGCTTCCTCGCCCGTGACCGCGTCGAGCCCGTCGGCGGCGCGGCCGGCTTCAGCGACGACGAGCTGCTCGCCGCGGTCGGCTGTCCCCGCCAGCCGTGCCTGGTGGAGCAGTCCCTGGCCTACGAGCACCCGCAGCTCGGGCCCGTGACGCTGGTGTTCCGCACCGCGGACACCTACTGGGGAACGCTGCTCGCGGTCGATGACGACCTGCGGGTGGTCTGGCGGCTCGGCGACCTGGGGTTCTCGGTTGGCGAGCTGCGCACCGACGTGCTCGGGCATGCCTTCGTCGGGCACTCCGCCGGCGGCAGCGGGTACCGGATGCTCGCGCTGGTCCCACGAGGCGGCGGCTTCACGGTCACCGAACTCGGCACCCAGAACTACGGCGGGATCTGGGACAGCACCGGCGACGGCCGCCTCGAGCTGCACGCGTCGGTCGGGATGCCCGACATGTGCCACAGCTGCCCGCCGGCACGCTTCGCGGTGCATGCCTGGGACGGGGTGGCCTACACCCGGGTCGGGGAGATCGATGCGGGCCCGTGGATCGAGGACTCCTGAGTCGGGCCGGCCGATCCGCGCGTGGCTCAGCGCGGCAGGTCGTCGTCGGCGCCGACCACCATTTCCACGGCGGCGTCGGGGATGGCCTGCTCGCCGATGTGGGTGAGGATCCAGGCGTCGATCTGCCGCCACCACCACAGCAGCCAGGCCGTACGGGCCCCGGCGACCCGTGGGACCTGCGCGCGCCCCACCCGCCAGGCGCGCACCTGCACCCCGGCGTCCATCGGCAGCCCACGCCACAGGTCGACCACGCCCGACAGGTCCTCGAGCCCGGTGTGGGCGACGAACAGCACGTCGGCCTCCGGTGCTGCTTCGAGGGCGGCCAGCGCACCGCCCGAACGTGGGGTCAGCACGTGGCGCAGCTCGCGGGCCGCCTCGGCTTCGTCGTGCTCACCGCGCTCTTCGAGCGTGGTGATCGAGGCGCGACGACGGTTGGGGGTGAAGTTGCGCCCTTCGGGGAAGATCACCAGCGCATCGCGTTCCCCGAGCCCGCCGGCCAGCTGTGACACCGCCCGGGTGCCGGTGCCTCGCGGGGCACCGCGGGTCACGAAGTGGGTCGGGACGCGGTTGAGGCCGATGTCGATGGTCGGCGCCCATTGCAGCGTGTCGCGCAGCACGATCCGGGGCCGCAGGCCCTGCTGCAGCAGCAGGTGCACGAGCAGGAACGAGTCGCCCATCCCGGCGTGACGGGAGAACACCAGCAGCGGACGGCGGGCGAGCGCCGCCGCCTCGGCGTCCGGGGTGTCGGGATCCAGCCCGGCCTGCGCGGCATCGAGAGTGATCTGCAGCCGGAAGGTGTGCCGTGCGGTGGCAACCAGGACGCCGAGGTAGCGGCGCATCAGGGCGTAGTGGGCGTCCTGCCAGCGTGGCTGGTCGAGGCGCCGGCCGAACCCGGCGGCGACCCACAGGCCGGTCAGCGCCAGCAGCATCAGCGTGTCGGTCACGAGGTAGACGAGCAGGTACCACAGCAGCCTTAGGGGACGCAGCCGGCCGGGCAGCCAGTGCGAGGCGAACGCGGCGACGATCGCCCACAGGGGCAGCGCGGTCAGCAACAGGACCGTGAGCACCGGGATGACCGGGGTCAGCACCAGCCGGCGCACCCAGCGTGGGGGCAGCATGCTCAGCCGGTCCGGGGCGCGTCGGGAACCGCCAGCGGGATCGCGACCCGGTCGTCGAGGTACTCCGCCGAGGCCTGGTAGGCGGACTCGATGCGCTCTGTGACCCGGCTGAGGTCCCGGTAGCGCACCTGCGAGGCGTCGGCGTAGTGCATCGGTGTACCAGTGGGCAGCACGTGCACCTCGACGTCGTTGGGCACGCGCTCCATGGCCTCCACGAAGCGGTGGCGCCGCGCGATCTCGAAGGCGATCAGGCCCACCTCCCAGGGCTTGGTCGGAGCCGTCAGCGGCTGCTCGATGCGGCCGACCTGCAGCACGTACACGACCCGGGCGCCGAGTTCGATCGCCCGGCCGACCGGGATCGAGTCGACCAGGCCACCATCGAGATGGTGCTCACCGTCGATCTCGACCGGCGGGAGCAGCCCGGGCACGGCAGTGGAGGCCAGCAGGGCGTCGATCAGCGGACCGCGGTCGAACCAGCGGGCCCCGGCCCGTTCGATGCTGGCTGCGACGCACGCGAAGCGAAGCGTCAACTCCTCGAAGCTGCGCGCCGGCAGGTGGGTCAGCAGCAGCCGGCGCAGGCGGTGGTTGCCGTGCAGGTGGGTACGGGTCCGGGCGAACGTGCTCGCCTGCTCGAGCAGCGAGGCCTCGAAGGGGTTGTTGGCGGCAACGTTGGTCCACAGCGCGCACAGGCGGTCGACGGCGAGGTCGGGATCCGCGGCGAGCACCGCTCCGTTCAGCGCGCCGATGGAGGTCCCCAGCACCAGTTGTGGGCGGATGCCACGCTCGGCCAGTGCGCGCATCATGCCGACCTCAGCTGCCCCGTGGATCCCCCCGCCGCCGAGCACGAAGGCGACCTCTGGCGGAGGGCCGTCGGTGGCGGTGGGAGGGGACACGACCGGCACCTCGCATCGTGGGCGGCCGGCACGACCGCCGCTGTTGGCACCATACCTGCGGGGTCGACCGGGGAGGTGCAGCCGCTGGCTAGGGTTGCTCCTGCCGTGTCGTCCGCTGCGAAAGGCGCGAAGGTGGGACGCAGTGTCCTGGTGGTCGGTGGTGGCGGCCGCGAACACGCTCTGGCCTGGGGCCTGGCCCGGTCGGCCTCCGTGGACCGCCTGGCCTCGGCACCGGGGAACCCGGGCACCGCCGAGCTCGGCCCCACCCACCACCTCGACGTCGAGGATCCGGGTGCCTTGGCCGACCTCGCCGAGCGGCTCGGCGTGGAGCTGGTCGTGGTCGGTCCCGAGGCCCCGCTGGTGGCCGGGGCGGTCGACGAGCTGGCTCGGCGGGGGATCGCCGCGTTCGGACCGAGCCGCGCCGCCGCCGCGATCGAGGGGTCGAAGGCTTTCGCCAAGCAGATCATGGAGGCAGCCGGTGCACCCACCGGTGGGTACGTCGCGACCTCCGATCGCGCCGAGGCGCACACGGCGCTCGAGCGCTTCGCGCCGCCGTATGTGGTCAAGGCCGACGGGCTAGCGGCGGGCAAGGGGGTACGCATCTGCCCCGAGCTGTCCGAGGCCCGTGACGCCGTCGATGACGCGCTGGTGCGGGGCGCGTTCGGCGCCGCCGGCAAGCTCGTGGTCGTCGAGGAGTTCCTCGCCGGCCCCGAGCGCAGCGTGTTCGGCGTGTGCGA
>SLLJ01000066.1 GCA_007134165.1 Nitriliruptoraceae bacterium
ATGACATCGCGCTGGAGTCGGCACTGATGGGCGCGACCGGCTGGATCGGCGGCTTCACCGGGGTGTTCCCCGCCGCCACCGTGACGTTGTTCGAGGCCGGTCGTCGCGGCGAACTCACCGCAGTGCTCGAGCACTACCAAGCGCTGCTTCCGGTCCTGCGCTGGGACACCACGCCGCGCTTCGTGCAGGCCATCAAACTGGCCCAGGAACTGGTTGGGCAGCCCGGTGGACCGGCCCGTTCACCGCGCCTGCCGCTGGACGCCGACGCCAACGAGCAGGTTCGCGCCGGCATGCGCCACGCGCTCGAGGTGCTCGGCACATGAGGGCCCGACGGGTGATCAGCGCGGTCGATTCCCACACCGAGGGGATGCCGACCCGGGTGGTGACCGGCGGGGTGGGGGTGCTGCCCGGCGACACCATGCTGGCACGCAAGCTCGCCTTCGAGCGCGACCGCGACGAGTTGCGCACGCTGCTGATGTACGAGCCACGCGGCCACAGTTCGATGTCGGGCGCGATCCTGCAGCCACCGACCCGACCCGACGCCGACTGGGGCGTGCTGTTCATCGAGGTCTCGGGCTGCCTGGCGATGTGCGGCCACGGCACCATCGGGGTGGCCACGGTGCTGGTCGAGACCGGCATGGTCGAGGTCACCGAGCCGGTCACCATCGTCCGGCTCGACACCCCGGCCGGGCTCATCACCGTCGAGGTCGCGGTGCACGAGGGCCGGGCGACCTCGGTCACGCTGCGCAACGTCGCGTCCTTTCTGCACGCCGAAGACGTCGAGGTGGCGCTGCCCACACGCGGCACGGTCCGCCTCGATGTGGCCTACGGCGGCAACTTCTACGCCATCCTGCCTGCCGAGCACTTCGACCTCGAGGTGGCGCAGGCGGCCGCCGGGCAACTGATCGAGGCCGGGCTCGAGGTCATGGCCGCGGTCAACGCCGCGCACCTTCCCGTCCATCCCGAGAACCCCGACATCCGCGGCTGCCGCCACGTGATCCTGACCGCCCCGGCCCCGGTCCCGGCCCCGGCACCCGCCCCCGCCCGCGACGGCGCCGACGGCCGCAGCGCGGTCGCGATCCACCCCGGCTGGATCGACCGCTCTCCGTGCGGCACGGGGACCTCGGCGCGCATGGCGCAGCTGCACGCCCGCGGCGAGCTGGCGCTGCACACGCCCTACGTCCACGAGTCGCTGATCGGCAGCCGCTTCACCGGTCGGCTGGTCGAGGCCACCACCGTGGCCGACATCCCGGCGGTCGTGCCGACCATCACCGGGCGGGCCTGGATCACCGGCATGGGCCAGTACCTGCTCGACCCCACCGATCCGTTCCCGGCCGGCTTCCTGGTCGGAGCATCGGACGCCGGCGAGGCAGCGGCCGGCGAGGCCTGCACGATCCCGGCCGGCGACGAGCCCGCATGACCCACCAGCCGCGCCCGGCCACCGACCGCCGACGCACCGCCGAGGTGGTGGTGATCGGAGGCGGGATCGTCGGGGCCTGCTGCGCGGACCTGCTGGCCGCGGCGGGCCGCACGGTGGTCGTGGTGGAACGCGGCTCGCTGACCGGAGGCACGACCGCGGCCGGCGAGGGCAACATCCTGGTCTCCGACAAGCTGCCGGGCCCGGAGCTCGAGCTCGCCCTGGACAGCAACCGCCGCTGGCGTGCGATGGGCGACGAGCTCGGCGCCACGATCGAACTCGACCCCAAGGGCGGGCTGGTCGTGGCCGCCACCGACGACGGGCTCGCTGCCCTGCACGCGCTGACGACGCGCCAGCGGGCGGCGGGCGTCGAGGTGGAGCTGGTCGACGTCGCCGGGATGCACGCGCTCGAACCGCACCTGACCCCCCGGCTGGCGGGCGGCGCGTTCTACCCCCAGGACCTGCAGGTGCAGCCGGTGCTGGCTGTGGCCCACCTGCTGCGCCGCGCGCGGGCCGCCGGCGCCGAGCTGCGCGCCGGGGTCGAGGTGACGGGCGTCGAGCGCGAGCCCAGCGGCCGCGTTCGGGGCGTGACCACCACCGACGGCCCGATCGAGACCCCGGTGGTCGTCAACGCGACCGGGGTCGGCAGCGACGCGCTGGCTCGGCTGGCCGGGATCGACGAGGGCCTGCCGGTACAGCCCCGCCGTGGCCACATCCTGGTGACCGAGCCCCTGCCGAGGCTGGTCCACCGCAAGGTCTACGACGCCGACTACGTCGGGACGCTGGGGTCGGGCCAGGCTGACCTCGAGGTCTCCTCGGTGATCGAGGGCACCGCCGGGGGCACCATCCTGATCGGCTCGAGCCGCGAGCGGGTCGGGTTCGACCGCACCACCAACCCGGCGGCGCTCGCGGCGATGGCAGCCCGGGCGATCGCGCTGTTCCCCGTACTGGTTCGGGCCCGGGTCATCCGCAGCTACCTCGGCTTCCGGCCCTGGACCCCGGACCACCTGCCGATCATCGGGGAGGACCCGCGGGTGCCAGGGCTGTGGCACGCCACCGGCCACGAGGGCGCCGGCATCGGCCTGGCGCCGGCCACGGCGGCGCTCGTGGCCGCCGGGATCACCGGCACCCCGCCGCCGCTCGACCCCACCCCCTTCCGCCCCGACCGACCCACGCTGGTCGGCGTGGGCACGGATTCGTGAGGACCCGCATGCGCGCGCAGCCTCCCCCCGGACCCGCCTTCACCTTCACCTTCGACGGACGCCCGATGCCCGCCCATCCCGGCGACAGCATCGGGGCCGCGCTGCTCGCCGCCGATGTCCGGGCACTGCGCCGCACCCGCGTCGCGAGCCGGCCCCGCGGGCTGTTCTGCGGGATCGGAGCCTGCTTCGACTGCCTCGTCACGATCAACGGCGTGCCCAGCCAGCGCGCCTGCCTCATCCCGGCCGCGCCGGGCGACACGGTGGAGACCCAGGATGTCCCAGCCATCGACTGACCCGGACGTGGTGGTCGTCGGCGCCGGTCCCGCGGGGATGGCGGCGGCCGGGGCGGCGGCGTTCGCCGGCTGTCGGGTCGAGGTGATCGACACCTACGCCGGCCCCGGCGGGCAGTACCACCGCCAGCGGGCCGCGGACACCGGCCACCGCGGCGCCGATCGGCGCTTCACCGCCATGCTGGCCGCCGGGCGCATCACCCTGCGCCCCGGTACCACCGTGTTCACCGCAACCCACGACCGCTCGAGCGACCGACCGTTCGTGCTGCACCTGACCGAGGCGGGCGGCGCGCCTGGCGGGAGGAGGGCCGCGAAGGACAGGGCCGCGAAGGACAGGGCCGCGACGGACAGGGCCGCGAAGGACAGGGCCGCGCCGGGCGGCGTGACGGATGCCGCGGCACCACCGGTGGTGCTCTTGACCCGCACGCTGATCGTGGCCACCGGCGCAATCGACCGGGTGCTGCCCTTCCCGGGCTGGGACCTGCCGGGCGTGTTCAGCGCCGGGGGCGCGCAGGCCCTGCTCAAGGGCCACGGGGTACTGCCCGGCCGGCGGGTCGTGGTCGCCGGCAGCGGCCCGTTCCTGCTGCCGGTCGCCGCCGGGCTCGCGACCGCCGGCAGCACGGTCGTGGAGGTCGCCGAGGCCTCGGCGCTCACCGGCGCCCTGCGCCACGCCCCGGCGGCCGCCGCC
>SLLJ01000337.1 GCA_007134165.1 Nitriliruptoraceae bacterium
ATCACCCGAGCGGGATCGAGGTAGCGGCCGAGCGCAGCCAGGTCCTCGTGGTGGGTGGTGGCCCCGCCGGCGCTGCTGAGCAGGCCCGCTGCACCCAGCAGCAGCGACCCGGTGCACACCGAGGTCAGCAGCTGCGCCCGCCCCGCCGCCCGCTGGATGGCCGGCAACGTCGTGCCGTCGGCCACGACCGCGTCGACGTCGATGGCGCCCGGGACCACCAGCACCCGGGTGTCAGCGGCGTCGCCGGAGGCCGGGCCGGGATCGGGGACCGAGGCCCGGCCGGGATCGGGGGCCGGACCACGATCGGGATCGTCGGCCAGGCCACGGTCCGGCGTGACGCGAAGTCCCCCGTACGCCCGCACCTGCTCCCCCGTCCACCCCAGGGTGGACACGACGAAGGGCGCGGACCGGCCCTGCCGCCCAGCCAGCCGGTTGGCGGTCAGTAGGACCTCGTAGGGCCCGCCAAGGTCGAGCAGATCGAAGTGCTCGAACACCAGCAGTTCGACCGCAATACGTGCGGTGGCAGGATGCGTGGGGCCGTCGGACATCGCTGCTCCTGGACATCGATCGGGCCGCCAGGACCCTAGCGTCCTTCCGCCCTCGTGCCGACGTCGAGCTCGAGCGGCTGCATCGGCTCGATCTCGATCCGGAAGCCGGGAACCAGGACCGCATCCGAACCCGGTGCGAGCACTTCCCGCAACGGAACGTCGATGTCGTCCTCGATCGGGTCCTCGGATGGGTCGGAGGCGCGCAGCAGCGCCGGCAACCGCCACGCGATCGCCAGCAGCAGGGCACCGAGCACCGCCAGCGCCCGCCGTCGGCGGCAGCGCCGCTCACTCGGGGTCGCCACGATGCCCTCTCTCCTGCGTACGCCGCAGGAGGCAGACCCCTCAGGCTCCCGTCCCGCCATCATGCACGAACCCCGCCCCGACGGCCAGGGCCGGATGGCCGCGGGTTCAGCCGACCGACGCGACGGTAACGACCTCGACGAAGGGCGGCGGGTCGGCGGGGACCAGCCCATCACGTCGGGCCAGGATCACCGCGATCACCGTCGTGCCGGCGGGCGGACGCGACGGCCAGGGCGTGAAGCCGTCGGTGAGCACCACCAGCACCCGAGGCCGGCGTCGGTGGGCGGCGAGGTGGGCCAGGGCCGGCCGCAGGTCGGTGCCACCCCCGCCTCGCAGAGCCAGGTCGCCGGCGTGGCGCAGCCGGCCGACCTCGTGCACCTCGACATCGGCGGTGACCACCACCAGGTCGTCGGGGCCGAGCCCGGCCCGCCGGCACAGCCCGTCGAGCTCAGCCAGCGCCGCACTCAGTTGGACGTGATCCATCGACGCCGAGGTGTCGAGCACCACCCCGACCCGCAACGCCGGCTGTACCAGTCCGGGGCTGACCACCCCGGGGATGCGCCGCCGGCCGGGCCGCCGGTAGGTGATGTCAAGCTGCCCGGCATGCACGGAGAGCCCCCGTCGCACCACCCCACGCAGCCGCCGACGCCAGTCGATCACCGGTGGGTCCAGCGCCCGCGCTGCCCACCGCCGCCACCCGCCCGGCACCGTCCCGGCGTAGGGTCCGACGACCTCCTCGGCAACCTTGCGCCGGATCATCTCGGCCTCGATGGCGGTACGCCGTGGGACGTCGTCTTCGTCGTCTTCGAGCTCGACCGGGAGCCGGTGGCCGCCCGCTCCGGACCCGCAGGCCGGGTCGGACGGCAGCTCGCAGCTCGCGAGTAGCGACGTGAAGTACGTCTCAGCGAGCTCGCCGTCGGGCTGACCGAGCCACGCCGGGGTGATCGGACCGCCGGGCAGCTCGATACCAGCGGCGAGCAGGTCGTCGTTGATCTCGGCGTCGGCGGCCAGGTTCCAGCGCCACGGGTCCTGTCGGGGCTGCTCGGCGTGCCGTGCGTGGTGCTCGCGCAACAAATGGCCGACCTCGTGCAGCAACACCCCGGCGGTGGCCCGTGCCCCCCACCGGTGCAGCACCTCGGGGTCGAGGTACAGCCGCCAGGCGGCGTCCACCCCGAAGGTCCCGAGTCCCGGCGCGGCGACCGGCACGATCTCGAACAGCGCGGTACCCAGATAGGGCATCTGCTCGAGCGCCAGCAGCCGGGCCGCAGCCAGCTCGTCGAGGTCGGCACTCGACAGCACCGGCCGCGTCATGCGCTCAGCAGCCCGGCGCGGGCCAGGATGGGTTCGAAGTCCAGCAGGGCGTCGGGCAGCGGGGCGTCGTCGGGCCGGGCGGCGAACAGGCTGCGGGCGGCCACCGCTGCCACGTCCACCCGGACCCGGCGCAGCACCTCCCAGGCGCGCAGCCACGCCTCGGCGGTGCCACGGGCCGCCGCCACCGCGGCGACGCCGGTGCAGATGGCCACCAGCTGATCGTCCCGGAGGTCCGCACCGAGCGGGATCGTGCCGTCGAGCACGAGCGAAGGATCGGGCAGGTCGCTGTGCCGGATCCAGGTCATCAGCTCCACGCCGGCGGCCTCACCCACCAGCCCGACCGCCGCCAGCCGGCGGGCCGCATGATCCTCGGCCGGCAGGTGGGCCAGCACCCGCTGCAGGTGATGCCAGGTCCGGGGGCTTGGCCAGGCCCCGCCGGCGCGGCCCGGTTCGCTCGGGCAGGCATCGAAGCGGTGGGGGCGAGCCCGCAGGAACCCGACGACCTGCGCCGCGGCACGGGCCCGGTCGGCGTCGGTGCCGGGACGCAGTAACGCGGTGTCACGCTGCGCGGTGGCGGCGTCGAAGCCGACCGTCAACCCGTCGGCGAACACCTCCAGGTCGGGTCGGTGGGTCAGGTGCAGGAAACGGTTGGCGGTAGGAGGTTCGAGCTCCCAGCCACCGGCGGCGACATCGGCCGGGTTGGCGGCCGCCACGATGCGGGTGGCGGTCGGCAGCGCCAGATCTCCGACCACCTTCTCCATGGCGACCCGCAGCATGGCGGCCTGCACGGCCGGTGCGGCGGTGGACAGCTCGTCGAGGAACAGGTAGCCACCGTCGGCCGCGACCAGCTCCTTGGCCCACCGTGGCGGGGCGAGCACCACGCTGCCGTCAGGCTGCACGACCGGCAGTCCGGCGAGGTCCGCCGGTTCCCGCAACGAGCCGATCACCGTCGCGGTGTGCACACCGTCGAGCCGTCCCAGGGTGGTGATCAGCCCGGACTTGCCGGTGCCTGGCGATCCCCACAGCAGCACCGGTACGTCTGCCCGGCCGGCCGCGCGGATCACGGTGAGCAGCGTGGTCGTGTCGCTCATGACCGCGCCCCGGACGGTGCGCCGGACGGTGCCCCGGACGTTGCCCCGGACGGTGTCCCGGGCCGCGCGCCGGGCCGCGCGCCGGATGGTGCCCCGGGCCGTGCGCCGAGCGCCGCCGCGACCGCGTGACGACGACGGAAGCGCACCACACGCGGCGAGGCGACCTCCCCAGCGCGTTCGGCGGCCTGCAGCGCCACGGACTCGAGCACCGGCGCGGGACCCTGCTCCTCGAGCAGCCCGACCAGCAGTTCGGCCGCGTCGGTCGGGTCGAGCAGCGCAACGGCCTGGTCCAGCGCGCCTCGGACGTCTGCACCCACGCTGCGCGGATGCCGGGCGACCAG
>SLLJ01000009.1 GCA_007134165.1 Nitriliruptoraceae bacterium
ATCGAGATCGTGCGAGACCGCGCCCGCAACGTCAAGCGGTGGCGGGACGGGCCCATGGCGCGGCGGTTGGCCACCAGCGGCCAACCCGACGCGCTCGACACGGCGGGCACCGGCTGATGGCACGAACAACCCCTGGAGGCGCCGCCACCAAGGTTCCACGGAAGACGGGGCATCCTCCTTCGGCCTGGTGCCGTGTCCTTGCACCTCCGGGGAGACCGGCACCCGGAGCCACGGTCTCGAGCGGGTCGCACGCCCGGCGTGGGTCAAGGTGCCTCTGTGTCGGGCTGGGTGCGGTCGAGGAGGTCGTTGAGGTTGGTGGCGATCAGCGAACGCCAGCCCATGCGGAGGAACTGGGCGGTCATGAACCCGCGGAGTCCCTGCCAGCCGGCGTGGTGTAGGTGCAGGCGGGTGCCCGACTCGGTGGGATCCAGGGTCCAGGTGAGGGTGGTCGAGGAGGTGCCGTTGCGCTCATCGGTCCGGTAGACGAGCCGCGCGGGAACGGCGCGTTGCCGCAGTTCGCCGTCGAGGATCCCTGACCAGCCCTTGGCGTTCGGATCGGTCAGGGTGAATCGGCCACCGAGCGGCAAGCTCGCGAGGTCCTGGTCGCACTCCATGAACCAGCGGGACAGCAGGCCCGGGTCGGTCAGTGCACGCCACACCTGCTCGGGGCGGTGGGGTAGCTCGCGTTCGAGATCGTAGGCGTAGCTCACGACTCCTCCTCGACATCGTCCAGGACCGCAGCGAGCGCGCCGAGACGCTGGTCCCAGAAGCTGGTCAGGTAGCCGAGCAGTGGCAGCAGACCGTCGGCCTCAATGCGGTAGCAGCGTCGACGTCCGTCCTGACGCACCGACACCAGCCCGGCCTCGCGCAGGACGCGCAGATGGCGAGAGATGGCCGGCTGCGACACCTGATGCGCGGCCACCAACTCACTCACCGCGCACTCCCCGTCGCGCTGGAGTTGATCCAGGAGAGCGCGACGGGTCGGATCGGCGAGGGCGACGAAGACATCCACACCAATAGTATAACGCATACGTTATGTGATGGCTGCACGGGTCTCCCGGCCTGCGCGGGCACGAGGAAGCGGGTCGGTAGGTGGCTCCTGGATCACGCCAACGGGGCCTGTTGCCAGCGGCAGGAGCGCCCAGCTTCCCCGCGCATCATCACGGCGCTGGCGCCGGCGGCCGGGCGGCAGCATCGGGCGTTGGTCCCTGGGTCTCAGGCGCGTGGCCGTGCCTGTTCGAACGCGCCCATCGGATGAGCTCTGGCGGATCGGTCGCTTCGCCCCGGGCCCGGGCTACCGCCTCGTCGTCGTGGCCGAGCTGCGTCACGACGATCGCCCGTGCTCTGGTCGCGGAGGGGCCAGGGCTCTCGCCGAGGGGCCGTCGTGCCGCAGCGGCGCCGAGCAGCGCTGCGGCCAGGCTGACGTTGCCGGCGGCGCCGTGGGGCATCTCCAGTCCTCGCACATGCCCGACGCCTTCTCGGCGCTGGTGCTCAGCTCACCTGCCGACCCGACGGACAACTGCTTGGAAGCCGGGCCGAGTGGCTTCCGGTCGACCCTCGACGCCTTCGCTGCTGCCGGCCGCCAGGATGAGCAATGCACGGAGCTGCGCGGTTGCGAGCAGCACACCATCGCTGCGGTCGTAGAGCGGCTCACGGACCAGCCACAGGAGGTACCCGCGGCACCTCTGGCGGGCGGCGATGCGGTGACCCGGAACCTCGCCGATAGGCGTTCCTCGGTGCCGTGTTCGCGGCGTACTCCTACCCTCACGCTGCGTTGGACCTGCCGGGTGCGCCGGACGCAGCCGAGCAGGGGGATCTGGAGCCGCTGGCCAGCCTCGCTGCCATGCTCGATGACGGACATGTGGCTCTACCCCCGTCGGCACCTCGCGTATCGCGACCATCAGGCGGCCGGAAACGTCGTGCCCCCGAACCGGCAGGCCAATCGTGCAGACCCAACACCGTGCGACGGCGTGGATGGCGCGTACGCCATCGTCCCGTAGCTGGTCGGCGGCAGCCAGGGGCGACCGTCCTGGTCGGCGGAGTCCTTCGCCCACCCAGAACCGGCGGTCGGACGGACCTGGGCGTGACGTCGCTGGCAGCCAGGAGCTACTTCGCGAGGGCCAGGAGTGACAGGCGGTGGGTCGGTGCTGCTTCCCGCCACTGGCAGGTACGCATCCGCAGCGGGAGCCACACCCCCGGCGCCATCCGCATCCGACCCCGCCCCCACAGCTCGACGGTGCCCATGTGGCAACGAGTCCGTCATCGTCCACATCGAGGTGATCGCGCAGAACCCGGGGCAGGTGATCGGGCAGGGGTGTTGGCGGGGCACCGGGCCCGCTCGTGCGTCCGGCGAACGACGTGGCGGGCCTCACGAACCCGCTCACCGCCGCTCCAACCAGCGCTGCCCCTCCAAGTGCCCATCTCGCCGGATGCATCATGCTCAGCGACCTTTCCGACGGCTCGCGAAACGCGGCGGATGTGGTCTTCTCAGGCTTTGGTCCCCGCTCACGGCGAGTGCGGCTCACGCCGCGTCGGTCACCAGCTCGGCAGCCGGGCTGCCTCGTCGCAGCGGGCGAGCTGGCGATCCGGCAGCTGTCGGGCGAGCCCGCGACCAGGGTGCTCCGGCGCCGCGCCGACGTGCGCGAGGTGCCAGACCGCAACGGTCGAGACCGCCCGGATCGCTCGGGCGCGCTGCCGGACGATCGCCAGCTCTGGTCGCAGCACCATCGCCAGGTCGAGCGCCGCAGTCCTCACCCCAGGTGGGTGCCACAGCGAGATGGCGCTGAGGTGTCCGTCCGCCCCGACGATGTTCCCGCTCCCGAAGCGCGCCATCGTGCGGAACATGCCCCGCATCCCGGCCTCCAGCATCGTCTGCTGGGCGGCAGGGTCCGGGTACCGCGCGACGTTGCCGGGATCGGTTGCGAACGCGCGCGAGCAGCAACGCGGCGGCGCGTTCATCGTCGGGACCGGGTACCCGCACCCACCCGACCGTGGGGACGGGCTGGTCGGCGACGTGGTGGGGCGTGGTACCGGCAGCCATGAGATCGCTTCCGGTGGCGTCCTCGATCCTTCCGCAGTGACCGGCTGTAGGTAGAGCAAGAGGTCCTCTGGCTTTGGTCATCTCGGATCGTTGCGCACGGGAGTGTGCTGACATGGGGCTGAAGGACGGTGCGCGGTCTTCTCGTGGGGGAAGAGCACGGTCACCAGGGTCCGCGTCCGCTGGGTCAACCCAGCGCCTGAGCGGAGGGCCAGAGCTTCCGCCACCTCGCTGCGGAAGAGCTTCGCCACGACCGGAGCGATGACGACGCCGATGAGCGTGAGTACGGTTGGACTGCTTGTCGCTCGTGCAAGGTGGCATTCATCGCAGGACTCCTCGCCCGACGCAAACCTGGGTACGGCCGTGGTCTCCCACCAGTCGCGAAACGCCCGCATCGAGCACAGTGCAACGATCCGGTTCACCGTCGCCAACCCCAGATGCGTCCCCACCGATGCGGCCGCGGCCGACCGGCGCTGACCCACGACCGCGTCGATGACCTCGACCACCCCAAGCTGCTACCCAAGGTCCCTGCCGAGCCAAG
>SLLJ01000153.1 GCA_007134165.1 Nitriliruptoraceae bacterium
AGCACCTGGGACCGGCTCGCCGAGTGCGAGGCCAACGGCAACTGGCAGAACGTGTCGCGCAACGGGATGTACTTCGGTGGCCTACAGTTCCACCCGCAGACCTGGCGCTCCCACAAGCCGGCGCACTACCCGGCCAGCCCGCTCGACGCCAGCCGCGAGCAGCAGATTTTCGTTGCCGAGCGGGTGCTCGCGTCCCAGGGCTGGGCGGCGTGGCCCGCCTGTTCGCGCCGACTGGGCCTGCGCTGAGCGCTCCCGGAGGCCGACCGATCCGCGCATCCCTGACCCCCCGCGATGTGCGGCAACTGCTCCTCGAGCACGGGCTCTCGCCCCGCCGGTCCGCCGGTCAGAACTTCGTCGTCGACCCCAACACCGTGCGGCGCATCGTGCGTGAAGCCGGGATCGGGCCCGAGGACCGGGTGCTGGAGATCGGGCCGGGACTGGGATCGCTGACCCTGCCGCTGGCCGAGCGGGCAGCCCACGTGCTGGCGATCGAGATCGACGCCGGGCTCGTCGCCGCGCTGCGCACGGTGCTCGCCGGCCGCTCGAACGTCGAGGTGGTGCACGCCGATGCGCTGCGAACCAACCTCGACGACGCGCTCGGCGGGCATCCCGCCCGCTTGGTGGCGAACCTGCCGTATCACGTGGCCACCCCGCTGGTGTTCCACGCGCTGGCCTCGTCCAGCGTGACCGACGCCTTCGTGATGGTGCAGCGCGAGGTGGGGGAGCGCTGGGCGGCGGTGCCCGGTGATCGACGCTATGCGGGGGTGAGCCTCAAACTGGCCCTGCAGGCCGATGTCGAGGTGGCGCTGGTGATCTCGCGCCGGGTCTTTCACCCGGTTCCCAACGTCGACAGCGTGATGGTGCGTCTCACCCGCCGCGACGATGCCCCCGACTCCGCTACCTACCGGCGGCTGGCGGCGCTGAGCGACACGGCCTTCGCCCAGCGGCGAAAGACCCTGCGCAACACGCTGGCCGGCGTGGCCTCGTCGGACGTGCTCGCGGCCGCCGCCACCGAGGCGGGCGTGGACCTTGGATGGCGAGCCGAGCGGCTCGATGCCGACCAACTGCGCAGGCTCGATGCGGCGTTGCAGGCCAGGGTGCGCTGATACCGGGGGTGCGCCCGGATGGGGAGCTACGGGCCCGCGGCCCTACCCTGCGGGCAGCGTTCGCGCCGGCGGGTCCGCCAGCGCCGAGAGAGGCAGCACGTGCAGACCGAGGAGCGTGGACCACAGGGGCCGTGCGCCCGTGTCCGTGTGCCCTCCAAGATCAACCTGTTCCTGGCCGTACGTGGCGTGCGGCCCGACGGCTATCACGAGCTGGTCTCGGTGATGCAGACCGTCACGCTCTACGACGCCGTCAAAGCCTGCCTCGATGCCGACCCTGCCGCCGTCCACCCCTCGACCCGTCGGTTCATGGGGCTGGACTTCACCGTGGAAGGACCCGACGGGGTGCCTCGTGATGGGGACAACCTCGCCGTGCGGGCTGCCCGGCTGCTGATGGACACCGCCGGGGTCGGCACCAGCGGCGACAACGGCGGTACCGAGCCCATCACCCGCCTGCACCTGTCCAAACGCATCCCAGTAGCCGCCGGAATGGCCGGCGGTTCCGCTGATGCGGCGGCCGCGCTGGTCGCGCTCAACCACCTGTGGGAGGCCGACCTCGACCGCGAGCAGTTGCGGCGGCTGGCTGCCGAGCTCGGTGCCGACGTCCCCTTCTGTGTGGTCGGTGGCACGGCGCTGGCGACCGGGACCGGGACCGCCCTCGCGCAGGTGCTCACGCGCGGCACCTACCACTGGGTGGTGGGCATCAGCGACGATCCGCTGTCGACCGCGGACGTCTACCGCACCTACGACGAGGTCGCCCAGCCGTCCCACGCCGAGCCGGACCTGGTGCTCCAGGCGCTGCGTACCGGCGACGCCGAGGCGCTCGGTGCCGCCCTGTACAACGACCTCGAGGTGGCCGCGTTGCACCTGCGACCCGAGCTCGGCGACCGACGGCAGGCCCTGCGCGATGCCGGCGCGCTGGGTGCGGTGGTGGCGGGCTCAGGCCCGACGTTGCTCGCCCTGGCCGACAGTGCCCAGCACGCCGCCGAGCTGCGGGCTGCCGTGGCGCCGCTGTTCGACCGCACCGAGATCGCGCTGTCCCCGGCGGGCGGTCCGGAGCTGCGGCCGGGGTGATCCCCAGACCGCGATGCGGTCTCGCAACCGGGGTACCGCCTCACGAATCTGACCGCCGATCGTGGCCTTGCCGGGGCGGCACGCGTTCGGCCCGCGAGCTTGAGCGTCCGCGCCGTCGGCGCGGATCTCGGCGAGCAGATCCTGCCGTGGCGCGTCGCCCCGATCATCGGTCGTGGTGAGCGCCTGGACCGAGCGGTGCGCGGCGGTGCGGAGCAGGAGAGCGAACCAGGCCAAGGGTCCCGGTAGGAACATCGCGACCGTCGTCGAGCGGGCAGGCACGGCTCGGTGAGGTCCAGAGGGCCGCCAACCGTGGGGCCACCAAGCGGGACATCCAGAAGGTGTGCCTCACTCGGGCAGCAGCCGCTTGGTGGTGGGCACCACCGCGAGGTAGACGACGACGTGGGTGGCGCCCAGCAGCAGGCGGGTAGCCACCGTGACTTCGTCTGGCTGCGCGAGCAGGGGGAGCATCGACACGGCCAGCACCACGACGGCGGCCGCCGTGAACGCCCGCCGGGGGTTGGGCAGCCGAACCATCGCTCGGGCCACGCCGGCTGCCCCGGACGCCGAGATCAGGGCCAGCACGAAGAAGTTGGCGGCGGGCATCGCGGCCACTCCCGTCCCGGGAACGTTCACGTCCGGGTCGACGCCGAGCCAGACACCGAGCAGCCAGACGAGGTAGGCGGCACCCCCGCCGATGACCCCACTCCCGATCGCGGTGCCAATGACCGCCGCCGGGGTCGGGGGGTGGCGAACCTGGTCCATCGGGTGTTCTCCGGCCGGTGCCGCTACTTCCCCCAGCCTACTGGGGTCGCCCCCGGTGGTGGCCTGCCTACCGCCACGAGCCGGTCACCGTGGCCGCATTCGGCCAGCCGACGCATCGCCGTTCGAGCGTCTGCTGCGCACGGCTCGGACCCGACTATCCTCGTCGCCCCCGAGGTCGTGCCGCGCAGGTGGCGTACGGCCCGCCGGTGGGGGGTGGTGTAATCGGCAACACGCCGTCCTTTGGAGTCGGTATTCAGGGTTCGATCCCCTGCCCCCCAGCCACCCGAAACGCGTCTAGACGGGCTCGTAGGGGCCTGTAGCGGCTCTCGGCAGCGTGTCGTGACCACGGCGTGACCACGAAACGCCCTGGGAGGTCAGCCGGGGACGCCGAGGATGGCGGCCGCGACCGTTGCCGCCGCTGCCTCGTCGTCAGCCGGCAGGCAGTGGCCGTAGACGTCCAGCGTGATCGAGATGGACGCATGACCGAGCCGTCTTGAGACGACGGTGATCGGCACGCCTGACCTGGACACGTAGGTGTGGCGCACGTCGTGGAGGCGGATGGCTGGCAGCCCGGCAGCGTGGACGTGCTCGCGGAACCAGCGGGTGGGCTGCTTCGGGTGGATGGGGCGACCGTC
>SLLJ01000204.1 GCA_007134165.1 Nitriliruptoraceae bacterium
ACCAGCCCGCCGGCGACCCGGTAGCCGATGCCGTGGTGCTCCAGCCAGTGCACCACCCCGTCGGCGGCGGCCAACCCATGGGCCGACCCGCCGGCCAGCACGACACCGTGGCAGACGCTGACCCTGCCAGCCGGGCCGAGAGCTGCCGCCTCACGCGTACCAGGCGCCGAACCCCGCACGGCGATCGCCCCGAGGGTTCCCTCCGGGGGGAGCACGACCGTACAGCCCGACCGTCCCGACTCGGCCGTCCAGCTGCCGACCCGTACCCCCTCGACACCGAGCGCCATCAGCCCACCTCCCGACTCGGTCGCCGCGCCCTCATGAGGCGGCCACCACCCCCGAGACCTGCTCGAGATGGCGGCGCAGCACCGCGTTGAGCGCTTCCGGCGCCTCCAGCGGCAGCATGTGTCCGGCGTCGTCGACCACGACGAGTTCGGCGCCGACCCGGTCGGCCATGCGTTGCGACAGTCCGATCGGGGTCAGCCGGTCCTGGCTACCGACCACGATCGACACCGGCGTGCCCCGCAGCAAGAGGTGGTCGAGCCCGGCATCCTCTCGGACCTCGAGGATCGCCTCGGCGAGACCGATCACCAACTCCGAGCCGCTGTCCAGCGCCATCTGCTGGGTGAAATCGATCACCTCGGGGGCGGCGCCGGGACCGGTTGACACCCAGCTGGTCAGCAAGTGCGACAGGTCGGAGCTGGAGGCCGTGGCCCGGTCAGCGAGGTCGATCACCCGCGGGTCGCGCAGCCGGGGGGTCAGGCGCCGCACCGCGGCGTCGAGCCGCGCGAACGCCTGGATGCTGGCGTCGAACGACAGCCGCCGGTGGGGATGGGCGTTGGAGGTCGTGGACACCAGCACCACGCCAGCGACGCGCTCGTCGAGCAGGTCGTCGTGCCGCCGGGCCGCGTTGAGCAGCGTCATCCCCCCCATCGAGTGGCCCGCCACCACCAGCGGACCCGGCCGTGCGACCTGCTCGGTCACCGTGCGCAGGGTGTCGCCGAGCAGGTCGAGGCTGTAGCGCCACGACGCCGGTCGCGAGGTGCGGCCGTGCCCAGGCTGGTCGTAGGTGATGACCCGGTAGGTGTCGGCCAGCGCGAGCACCTGCTCGTGCCACGCTCGGCCGGTGCACATCCACCCGTGGACGAGCACGAGCTGCGGAGCATCCGGCGGACCGTAGGACTCGATGGTGAGACGCATCCCGTCGGGGCCGTCGATGACCTCGAGATCACCGGCCAGCGAGCCCAGCGGCGCGTCCTTGCGGCGGGGGGCCAACCGACGGTGCACGACCCGCCGCTCGGCGAGGAACCCGGCGGCGAGTCCGCCGGCGACCACGGCGGTGAGCGCGAGGGCCGACCGAGCCCGGGCTGAGGTGGCCATGGCGCGGGCAGCCTTTCACGGGGCGTGGGACGAGCCTAGTTCCGGACCAGTCGGCTCAGCCGAGGTGGTGGCGGGGCAGCCGCGAGGTGAGCTGGGTGACGATCTCGTAGGTGATCGTGTCCGCATGGACCGCCCACTCTTCGACCCGGACCTGCTCGCCGCCCTGGACGCCGAGCAGCACGACCTGCTCGCCGACGTGCGGTTCTTCGTCGCCGCACCACAGCAGCAGTTGGTCCATGGTCACGGTGCCCGCCACCGGTCGGCGCACGCCCCTGAGCAGCGCCTGACCACGGTTGGTCAGCGCGCGCGGCACCCCGTCGGCGTACCCGACCGGGACCGTCGCCACCCACCCGTCGGACGGGGCCCGCCAGCGGTGGCCGTAGGAGACCGGGGTGCCGGCCGGGAGCTGTTTGGCGTACGACACCGCCGACACCAGCCGCAGGGCCGGACGCAGGCCGTGGTCGGCCGCGACCACCTCGACGTCCGGGGACAGTCCGTAGACACCGATGCCGGGGCGGACCAGCCCGCGGCGGGAACCGGGGTGGCGTAGCAGGCCGGCGGTGTTGGCGGCGTGCACCCAGCGGGGCCGGATGCCCAGCCGTGCCGCCGTGGCAAGGAACCGGTCGAAGGCCGCGAGCTGCTCGCGGGTGGTTGCATCCCCCGCGCTTGTGACCTCGTCGGCGCAGGCCAGGTGGGTGAGCAGTCCGTCGACGGACAGCTGCGGGGTGCCGGCCACCTCACGCAGGACCGGTTCCCACTGCACCGGGCGCACCCCCACCCGGCCCATCCCCGTGTCAGCCTTGACGTGCACGGCGAGGCGGCCGCGACCCTCGGCGCGGACCTGCGCGGCCAGCGCGGCGATGAACGCCGGGCGGTACACGACCGGGGTCAGGTCGGCCTCCAGCAGCGCGGGGATGTCGGCGATCGACGGCTCGGACAACAACAGCACCGGGGCGTCGATCCCGGCGGCACGCAGCTGCGCACCCTCCTCGACCAGGGCCACGGCCAGCCACGCCGCGTCGGCGTCGAGGGCGGCCCGGGCCACCGCGGCCGCGCCGTGGCCGTAGCCGTCGGCCTTGACCACCGCGCAGACCGGGGCGCCCGCCGACGCACCCAGGTGCGCGACGTTGTGGCGGACGGCGTCGAGGTCGACCTCGATCCGGGTCGGTCGGCTCACGACGGGCTGCTCCACGACGGGGAGCCGGTGGCAGGCGTACCGGGCGTTTGCCAGACCTCCCAGGGCAGCTTCCCGGGGCGCAGGCGGGTAGCGTCGGTCATCGGCGCACCCCCGGAGTGAGCAGCCACCAGCGCCCCCAGCGTCCGGGGCAACGCGGCGAGCAGGTCGGTGGCGGTGGACCGCTGACCCCGGTCGGCGCCGGCGGCGACCCCGGCGGCCGCGTGCCACCACACCGCGCGCGCCACCGCCAGCGGAAGGTCACCCGGGGTGCCACGGGCCGCAGCCGCCGCGTCGGCGGCGACGGCCGCGGCGATGATCCCCGCGAGCACATCGCCGGTGCCCCCCGAGCCCAGCGCCGGGGACCCCAGCGGCGTCACCCACACGCGGCCGTCGGGGGCGGCGATGATCGTGCCCGGCCCCTTGGCGACGATGGTGGCGCGCAGCTCGGCGGCGAGCCGGGGCACCTGCTCGACCCGTCGCGCCCAGGCGTCGGGACCGTCGGCGCCACCCCCGATGCGGGCCAGCTCTCGTTCATGGGGCGTGAGCACGAGCTCACCCGCATGCTCGGCGAGCTGTTCGGGGGCGTCGCGGTGGACGTTGATGGCGTCCGCGTCGAGCACCAGGCGCCGCGCGCTGCGCCGCAGGTGTGCCACCACCCTGGCGGTACCGACCCCGGGTCCGAGCCCGGGTCCGGCGACCACCACGTCCACGCCGTCGAGCGGCGGCAGGGCGGACACCGCGTTGGCGGCCACCGCCCCGTGCTCGTTGCCCGGCAGGCCCACGACCATCGCGGCAGGGTGGTGGGCGGCGACCTCGGCACGGACCGCGAGGGGAGTGGCCAGCGTGACCAGCCCCGCCCCGGCGGCCAGCGCTCCCGCGCCGGTCAGGGCCGCCGCCCCCGAGGTTCCCGGTGCGCCGGCCACCGCCAGCACCACGCCGCGGGCACGTTTGTCCGCGTCGGGCTCCAGCGGCGGTGGGGCCGCCCCCGTCGGGGTCAGCGCCGAGAAG
>SLLJ01000161.1 GCA_007134165.1 Nitriliruptoraceae bacterium
AGTTCGTCGGGGTCGTCGGGTTCGTCGGGGTCGCGCTGGCCGATGGCATGCCGGGTGGTGTCGTTGGGGCCGGCAGAGGGGGGTGGGGCGGCGGCGTTGAGGGCTTCGAGCAGGGTGGCGCCGGCCTCCCCGTCGAGCTGGAAGAACCCGATCAGCCGGCCGTCCTCGAACCGGGTGCTGAGTCGGCGCTGTTCACGGTCGCAGGTCTCGGCCCGGTCGGTCAGGTCGGGACGTAGCCCGGCCACGACCTCGTCAATGAGTGCGATCAGCTCATCGGCGCTCAGCCGTGCGATGCGCGTGCGGTCGCCGAACAGCGCATCTGCCATCGGCCGCGAGGACAGCTTGAGCCGTTCGAGCTGCCCGCACACCACCAGCAGGGCCGATCCCCCGATCAGCCCGTCGGTGGCCGCAGACGCCAGACGCGGCATGGTGGCAAGCACCTTGGCGGCACGCAGGTCACGGCGGACCTCCAGCCCGGGAAGTGGAGTACCGATGGTGAGCCGATCGGCAAGGCTCTGGCTCATACGGCGGGTGTCCGCACCGGTGTGGCGGGTACGTGCCGCACCTAGCAGTGCCACCGTCCGGCCGGTGTCCCACACCCGTTCGAGCTCAGCGAGCAGCCCCGCCCCAACCTGCCCGCCGGCCTGCCCGCCGGCCTGGCTGTCGGGCGCGGCGCGGTGGGTCCAGCGCTGCCGGCCGTCGGCCACCTGGGCTCTGACCGCCTCGACGGTGGGGCCAAGCCGGCCACGGACACAGCCGAGCATCCGGCCGGCCAGCTCGACCAGCTCACCGGTCGTGTACTGCTCGAAGTGGTCGGATCCCGATGGTGGGCCAGGATCCAGGCAGACGTCCACGGTGTCGGCCGGGTGGGGTGCCCCGTCCCACGGGCGGCCCCCACCATCATCCACCGTCCGCACACGGTCGGATCCGCACAGCTCGTAGCCGCCGGCCTGCTCCCCGGCCAGCACCGCAAGCCCGGCAAGCCCGGCAAGCCCGGCCGTGCCGGCCGCGGCACGGTGGCGGGAGTTGGCGGAAGACGACCTCGACGAGAACATGTGTTCACCGTAACGGGCGGCTGTGACCATCGCACCCCACGGCTGCCGACCACGGTGGACAACCACCCGAATACCCGCACCGACACACCCGCACCGACACACCCACCCGCACCGACACACCCACCCGACCCGACCCGACCCGGCCAGGTTCGGCCGGGCGCACGTTGGTGTACGATTGTCCACGAAGGGGAGTACCCCGCGTTCGTTGCTGCATCGTCATCACGACCCGTCCGGGTCCGGTGCGGCACCCGCACCAGGCGGGTGGGGGAGACCTTCGGTCCAGGCCGGGAGGCCTGCCGGAGGTCGATGATGTTCAACGATCCGCTCGCTGCCTCGCCAGCACCTGGTGTCGATGGCGATGCTCCACCGTGGTCCCGGACCCCCGCGGCGGTCACGGCCGATCTCGCGACCGACCCGACGCTCGGGCTGGCGACCGATGAGGCGTCGCGTCGGCTCGCGGCGGGTGGTGCCAACGTGCTCCCGAAGCCCGAGCGTTCCTCGGCGCTGGCGCGGTTCGCCGCCCAGCTGCGCAGCTGGCTGGCGGTGGTGCTGATGGTTGCGGCCGCGTTGGCGGTGGTCGTGGGAGAGCCGGTGGATGCCGCCGTGATCGTTTCGGTGCTGCTGCTCAACGCGACCATGGGCATCGTGCAGGAGGGCCGAGCCGAACGGTCGATCGCGACCCTGGAAGGGTGGCTCGCAACCCGGGCCCGCGTGCGTCGTGACGGGCGCCTGCTCGACGTCGACGCCACCGAACTGGTCGTGGGTGACGTGGTCACGGTGGACGCAGGGGACCGGATCCCGGCCGACGGACGCTGGGTGTCGGCGACAGCGCTCGCGATCGACGAGTCGTCGTTGACGGGTGAGTCGAACTCGGTCACCAAGAACGTCGAGGTGTCCCTCGCCAGGGATACGCCCGTCGCCGAGCGCTCCACGATGGGCTGGATGAACACCACCGTGGTCCGCGGCCGGGGCTGGCTGGTGGTGACCGCGACGGGAACCGCCACCCAGGTGGGTCGCGTCGCGATCCTGCTTGCGGAGGCCACCCCCCGTCCGACGCCGTTGCAGCGGCAACTCGATGGGCTGGGACGGCGGGTGGTCGTGGTGGCTGGGCTGGCCGTCGCGGCCGTGCTCGCGCTGGCGTTGATCCGCGGCGACCGACTGCTCGACGCGGTGCTGCAGGCGATCGCGCTCGCGGTGGCGGCGATCCCCGAGGGGCTCCCGGCGGTGGTGACCCTCACCCTGGCGCTGGGAGGTGCGGCCATGGCCCGCCGGCGCGCGATCGTGCGCCGGCTGTCCTCGGTGGAGACGCTTGGTTCGACCGAGGTGATCTGCACGGACAAGACCGGCACCCTGACGCGCAACGAGATGACCGCGACGGTGCTGTGGCGCGCCGGCGCGGAGCACACGGTCATCGCCGGCGACGGCCCCACGACCAGCCCCAAGGTCGGGACGATCACGCCCGATCCGGGTGACCTCCAACGGCTCGTCGGGGCGATGGTCCGCTGCAACGACGCCGAGGTGGTCGAAGGCCGGCTGATCGGCGACCCGACCGAGGGGGCGCTGCTGACGCTGGCGGCGACGATCGGCGCCGACGTGGCCGGGCTGCGCTCGCTCGCCCGCACGCAGGAGGTCCCCTTCGACGGCGCCAGCAAGCTGATGGCGACCAGCCATCGCGGCGTCGAGGGCGCGGTGCTCGTCGAGGTCAAGGGGGCACCCGACGTGCTGCTCGAACGGTGCAGCCAGTGGGTCGGCCCGGGTGGTGACGCCCCGTTGGAACCGGCCGAGCGACGGCGGATCCAGCAGGCCGTGACCTCGCTCGCCGGTCGTGGGTTGCGCACCCTGGCGGTGGCGACCCGCCAGCTTCGACCGGAGTCCCCCGAGGCCCGGCTGCCGCTCGCCCAACTGCTCGGGGGGCTGACGCTCGAGGCGGTCGTGGGCATCGTCGACCCGCCCCGACCGGGGGTCGCCGAGGCCATCGCGACCGCAAACCGGGCCGGGATCCGGGTCATGATGATCACCGGTGACCATCCGGCGACCGCCGTGGCCATCGCCGATCAGGTCGGCATCGGCGGTGACGTGCTCACCGGCCGGGAGCTCGATGCTCTCGATGACGCCAGCCTGGCCGCGCGGATCGACGACATCGGCGTGTGCGCCCGTGTCGCTCCCGAGCACAAGGTCCGGCTGGTGCAGGCACTGCAGGCCAACGGTCGTGTGGTGGCGATGACCGGCGACGGCGTGAACGACGCGCCCGCGCTCGAACACGCCGACATCGGCGTGGCGATGGGGATCGCGGGCACCGACGTCACCCGGCAGGCGGCGGACATGGTCCTGGCCGATGACGACTTCTCCACGATCGTGGTCGCGGTCGAGCACGGACGTGCCATCTACGACAACATCGTGGCGTTCATCCGCTTCCAGCTCGCCACCAACCTCGGGGCGATCGTCACGATCCTGGTCGCCGGGCTGGCCGGTCTGCCGACCCCGTTCACGGCGATCCAGCTGC
>SLLJ01000025.1 GCA_007134165.1 Nitriliruptoraceae bacterium
CTGACCGGCCGTGGGGACGTGCTGCTGTCCAACGAGGCCTCGGCCGACGAGCCGACCCGGATCATCGACGGCCGCGCGGTCAACCACCAGTACAGCAAGTCGCACGCCTACGAGGCGCTCCACCTCGCTGCCAGCGAGACGCTCACCGGCGGCGCCACCCTGGCGCTCTCGCTGCTGCGCCCTCTGCCCGAGCTCGCGGTGGCGGGCGCCTTCGCACACCTCGGCGCACCGCTGACGGCCGTCAACAGCTGCAACCGGGCCTACTCGCTCACCCAGGAGCGCCGCGAATGGTGCGGTAGCTGCCCCAAGTGCCTGTTCGTGCAGGTCATGCTGGCCTCGTTCACCACCCCCGAGACCTTCCGGGCCGGAACCGGGTTCGACGCGCTGGCCGACCCGGCGCTGGTGGCGCAGGTGGCCGACCTGACCGACCCGCAGCGCAAGCCCTACGAGTGCGTCGGCACCGTGGCCGAGGTGGCGCTCGCCCTCGACCGGCTCGCCGAGGACCCGGCTTGGGCCGATCACCCGGCCGTGCGCGCGCTCGGCCACGCCGACCGCCAAGCGGGGCCGCGCACCCGCCAACTGCTCGACGCCATCGACCCGAGCGGGCTGCCTGAGCCCTACGCCGGGATCATCACCCGGTTGGTCGCCGAGCTGCGGGCCGCGGCATGATCGTCGTGCTCGGCCTCGGACGCGAGACCCGGCAGTTGCTGCGCGTGCTCGACCGCGAGCAGCCCGGCGCGCGGGTTCTGGTGCTCGACGAGGGGCAGCCCGGTCCCGAGCTGCTGCCCGCCACCTGCCACCTCGACGTCGAGGTGGTGGCTCACGCCGATCTCGACGTCCCCGACCTGCTGCCCGCGGCCACCGAGGTGGCCTACCGCTCACCCGGCATCAGTCCCTACCGCCCGGCGCTGGCCGCCGCCCGCGCCCGCGGGGTGCCGATGACCACCCCCACCGGCTGGTGGGCGGCACGGCGCGACGGCGACGACGTGCTCGCGATCACCGGCACCAAGGGCAAGTCGACCACCGCCGCGCTCACCGCCCACCTGCTGGCCGCGGCCGGACGCCAGGTGTCGCTGCGGGGCAACATCGGCCGCGCGGCGCTGGACGCCGACGAACTCGAGGACGACGCCGAGGATCTCGTGCTCGAGCTGTCGAGCTACCAGCTCGCGGACCTCGACGCGAGGTTCGCGCTCGCCGGGATCACCACCCTGCTGCGCGACCACGTGCCGTGGCACGGCAGCGTTGCGCGCTACCACCGCGACAAGCTCCGGCTGCTCACGCTGGCCGACCGGCGGGTGGTGACCCCCCAGGTCGCCGCCCACCCGGCGGTCGACCCCGGCGAGGTCGACGCGGTGGTGACCACCACGCTGGCCGACCACGCCGCGGCGCTGGCCACCGCCCTGCGCGGCGCGGGGCTGGTCGGCGAGCACCTGGTGGTCGATGCGGCGCTGGCGATCGGGCTGGTGGATGCCCGGCTCGAACGTGCGGCGGGTGTGCGTGAGCTGATCGGGTCGTTGGCCGGCTTCCGCCCGCTGCCCCACCGACTCACCCCGGTGGCACGGCGCGGCGGGCTGACCTTCGTCGACGACAGCATCTCCACGGTGCCCGAGTCGGCGGTGGCCGCGGTCGCCGCCTACCGACCGCTGGGCCCGGTCACCGTGCTGCTCGGGGGCGACGACCGCGGCCAGGACCTCGCCCCACTGATCGCCCTGCTCGCCGACCCCGAGGTGCGGGCGGTGCTGCTGCCCCCGCTGTCCGAGCGGCTCGAGGCGGCGCTGGCTCCGGTTGCCACCGGCCGCGTCCATGCCGTCGCGGACCTGCCGGCGGCGGTCGACCTGGCCACGGCGATCACGCCAGCGGGCGGCGCGGTGGTGCTCTCCCCCGCCGCCCCGTCGTTCTCCGCCTACCGGGACTTCGTCGCCCGCGGCGAGCACTTCGTGACGCTGGTTACCGCCGGGCGGTAGCGTCGCCTCCGACGCGGGCCACCGGCGCCGCGCTAACGAGCCAGGAGGCCGACGGTGCGACGACCAGGCTGTGCGCTGCATCCCGAAGGCCAGCGCGAATCGCTGGCAGAGGCGGTGCGACAGGGAGGCGGCGAGGTCGTCGACGTGAGCCGGGCCGAGGCGCTGATCTGGACCGACACCGGTCGTGCCGACGAGCTGCGCGCCCTGCTCGACACCCACCCGCAGATCCGGTGGGTACAGCTGCCCTTCGCCGGCATCGAACCGTTCGTCGACGTCCTCGACCACGACCGGGCCTGGACCTGCGGCAAGGGCGTGTACGCCGAACCGGTCGCCGAGCACGCGCTCGCACTGCTGCTCGGTGGACTGCGCGGGATCGGCCACTACGCGCGGCAGCGCAGCTGGGCGCCACCGCTGGGCGACAACCTGCTCGGGGCCAAGGTGGTGGTGCTCGGAGGTGGCGCGATCACCCGGTCGTTGGTGCGCCTGCTCCGACCCTTCGGCGCCTACCTGACGGTCGTACGCCACCGTCCCGAACCAATCGACGGGGTCGCCGAGGTGGTGGGCACCGACCGGCTGCACACGGTGCTCGACGACGCCGACGCCCTGGTACTCGCGCTGGCGCTGACCCCCGACACCGAACACATCGTGGACGCCGAGGTGCTGGCGGCCCTGCCCCCGCACGCCTGGGTCGTCAACGTCGCCCGAGGCCGCCACCTCGACACCGACGCGCTGGTGGCTGCGCTGCAGGCCGGCACCATCGGCGGCGCGGCGCTGGACGTCACCGACCCCGAGCCGCTGCCCGACGACCATCCGTTGTGGGAGCTTCCCAACGTGGTGATCACCCCGCACGTGGGCAACACCCCGGACATGGGCATCAAGCTGCTGTGGGCCCGGGTGCGCGAGAACGTCGCCCGCTTCGCCCGCGACGAGCCACTGCTGGGTCCCGTCCACGTCGAACTGGGGTACTGACCATGCAGATCGGCGCCGCCGTCTTCGCCACCGACCGCTCCTGGCCGATCGCCGAGGTGGCGCGGGCGGTGGAGGATCTCGGGCTGCACTCGCTGGCCGTTCCCGAGCACACCCACCTACCCGTCGAGCACACCCCGCACCCGTCGGGTGGCCCGCTGGCCGACGAGTACCGCCGGCTGCTGGATCCGTTCGTGGCGCTGTCGGTCGCCGCGGCGGTGACCAGCCGCATCCGGCTCACGACCGCGCTGTGCCTGCTCGCACAGCACGACCCGATCGTCGCCGCCAAGGCCGTCGCCTCCCTGGATCAGGTGTCGGGCGGGCGGGTCACCTTCGGGGTCGGCTACGGCTGGAACGCCCCCGAGGTGGAGCACCACGGCGTGGCCTTCACCGAGCGGCGCGCGGTGGTGCGTGAACGCATCGAGGTGGCCCGGGCCCTGTGGACCCGTCAGGAGGCGGACTTCGCCGGCACCCACCACACCCTGGCCCCGTCCTGGGCCTGGCCCAAGCCGGTGCAGCAGCCGCATCCGCCCGTGCTCATCGGCGCCGGGCTCGGTCCCCGCACGCTCAGGGACCTGGTCGCGGTCGCCGACGGGTGGATGCCGCTCGGCCTGCACCCGAC
>SLLJ01000068.1 GCA_007134165.1 Nitriliruptoraceae bacterium
CCTCCCGGCGCGGAGGGGTTACTGTCTGCCGCTGCGCGCGGATGTAGCTCAGTTGGCTAGAGCGCCACCTTGCCAAGGTGGAGGTCGCGGGTTCGAATCCCGTCATCCGCTCCATCAAGGCAGGCTCCGGCGGGGTCCTTCGCTGGCGCCGACCTGAGAAGCGGATCCCACGGTGGCGTCATGATCCGCGCTCCTCGTCGGCGGGCATCAGTTCCTCGGATCAGCGTGCCGCGTTGAGGGGATGACGATCGATGCGGGGCGACTGAGCTCAGGTCAGGTCGATGGTCATGCCAAGATGCTGTGCCGTGTGCCCGATGATGGGCAGCAGCTGGGGGTGCCGGAGTGGGCGGGAGAGCTCGATGGGTCCGGCGAGGTGTGGTGTGCTGGTCTCGTTGAGGGCAGCGGCGAGGGCCCGTCCGCCCGTGGCGGGAATGGTGAGGATCCCGTGAAGCTGCGGGTAGCGCGCCCGGATGGCGCGGGCCCAAGGTTGGGTCCGCGCATGCGGGGCGGTGGACAGGTGCGTGCCGGTCCGGGTGCGTTGGCTCCAGCGGCTGCGCAGATCGAGCAGGTGCAGCTCGCCGGAGGTGCGCCAGATCGACAGGGTGAGCCCGTGGGTGACGGGCAGGGTGCGACCGGCCTGGACCGCTTCGGCGAGGATGACGCCGAGCACGGTGCCGTTGCCGGGCCGGGCCTGACCGGCGGGCTCATCAAGCGCCACGTGCAGGATGCCGTGGTGGGGTGCGTGGTCGCGGGCTGGCCCGGGTGGGTGGTGGTCGAAACGGCCTCTGCCAGCCAGCGGTCCGAAGCCGCGCAGCTGGTCGTGTCCTGTGGGGTGTGGGCCGGCGACGTCGTGGAGTCGGGCGAGCCGGGTTCCGACCGGCAGGATCGTGACGTCACCGGCGGCCAGTTCCGGGAGCGACGCCGGCACGTCGGGGAGCTGCTGGGTCACGCCAGGACACCGACGCTGCGGGCTTCGGCGAGCAGCGGGTCGAGGTCGGCGCCGGCGGCGCGCGTCTCGGCCCGTGAGTGGCCGTCGAGGTGGTCCTGTGGGTCGGTGAGCCAGGCGAGCAGCGTGAGCGGGCTGGTCTCGTCCGAGGACGGGAGTGCCTGGATCAGACGGGCCCATGCGTCCCGCTCGTGCAGGCCGAGCTCGAACTGGAACGCCGGCAGCAGCCACTCGCGTCGGCCCGACTGGCGGTGGAACCCGAGCAGCGAGCGGTGGGGGCCGGCGAGGCGTTGGCGGATCCGTGAGGTCTGGCGGTCGAGCATGGCGGCGACCTGCTCGGTGGTGAGCGAGGCCTGTTCGAGCTGACGGCGGCGGAGCACCCCGGTGGCCAGCGGTGTTCGGGAGGTGGCGTCCGAGTCGATGCCGAGCTCACCGAGCACCTGCAGCTCATGTGCGCTCAGACGGCCGGCTTCGGGGCGGGGCAGGGCCCGCAGGGCGTCGGCGATGTCGTCCATCGTGAGACCGCGGTCATCCGCGAGCTGCTCGATCGTTCCTGCCGCCATCCCTGCCCCTAACGCTGATTAACGCCTGCTATCACGTTAGGACCGCCGCCGTAAGGGTGCCGCTGCTGGCGGTGTCCTCCAACGGTTGTGAGCCGCTACGAGCAACGCATGAGGAACGGACGACGCGAAGGCGGCCAGGATCCGGACTGGAGCTCCAACGATGACGATCCAAGGTGGAGGTCGCAGGTTCGAGTCCCGTCGTCCGCTGCATCAAGCCCCGCTCCGGCGGGGTTCTCCCCGTTCATGAGCAGCAGCTGAACAACGGATTCCACGGTGATGTCAGGATCCGTGTTGCCGCCCCGCCGGATGGGGCCGTCGTCACCCGGTGTCGTGTCCGACGACGAGGGTGCTCGCCGGCCGTGAAGGCACCTTGGTGCTGCCGGTCGATAGGTCCAGCCGGACAACCACGCCTCGATCCGACTCACGGAGAGGCTCGGGGCCGTCCTCGACCATCGCATGGATCTCGACGGCACCGCCGTGTAGGTCCACGCCCTGGTCCCCCGTGTGATCGCGTTGAGGTGAACTCACGAGCAGGCGGCACCTCACCGGAAGGCGCCGAGCAGGTCGTCAGCGACCAGGACCACGTGTGCGCCGGCGTCATCGCGTGCGCCGGCGGGGCAGACTGCCAGCAGCCGGGCAGACGCAGCGCCGGGCACGACTGCCCGTCCGTTGGCCAACGCCGCGACCTCACCGGAGGTGACCGGCTTGCGGGTTCGCCACTTGACTGACCCCAGCAGTGGTACCGAAGCGTCCCGTGCTGCGCCGACCACATCGAACTCGTGGGCGTTGCTGCGGTCCCACCAGGCGCCGACCCGTTCGACGCCACCGAGACGTTCGTCGCTCGCCGCCAGCCGCGACACCGCCTCGTGGACCACCGGTTCGATCGCCTTGCCACGCCAGGAGGCGAAGTCCCGCTCGAAGTTCCCGACGGCCAGGTCCGCGCGGCCACGCGCCATGTCGGCCAGGTGCGGGCGGCAGTAGCGCAACCAGAACCGCAGGTACGGGTCGACGATCCGGTATCGGCGCAGCTTGGACTTCGTCGACGCCCCAACGGGAACGTCGATAGCCACCACCTGCTTGCCGTCGACCAGCGCCGGCAGGGCCCGCGACACCGCCGTCCCCGACGACGAGTCGTCCCCGCCGAGACGGGCGACCGTCGAGGAGAACGTCGCATGGCCGACCTCGACCGCGCCGATCGCCTCGAGCACCGCGCGAGCCTGCTCGGCGTCACGGAACTCCGCATCGAGCATCCGCAGGCCGGTGACCGACAGCGGCGACTGGTCATCCTGCAGCTGCTCGACGACGAAGGACGGCGCGGACCCGTGGGGCCGTGCCGCGGACACCAGCCGCGGGTAGCCGCCCGTGGCCAGATACAGGTCGAACAGGCCCGCAGGCTCGACACGTCCAGCGAACGCCTCGGCGACCTCCGCTGGCGACAGGGCCGTCACGACCATCTCGCGGGCACGCCCGTACAACGGACGGTCATGCTCGGTCAGCCGTTCCATCATGGCCAGATCCGACCCGACGAGCACCACCAGCACCGGCAGCCGCTCCAACGTGCGATCCCAGGCGACCTGCAGGACCCCCTCGAGCGTGTCGTCAGCCTCGGTCGCCCACGGGAACTCGTCGAGCACCACGATCGCCGGCTGGCCGTCCAGCGCCAACGGCAGCCGGGCGAACAGGTCCTGCCAGGACCTCGGCTGGGCAGCGAACGCAACCTCGAGGTTCGGCAGCGGCACCCGCGAGGTGCGCATGTCGGCGGCGAGCTGGGCGACCTGGGCCAAGGCGGGCGCGTTCTTGAACGCCGTCGAATACAGGTAGGGGACCGCTGCGGTCTCGACCAGCTCGGTCAGCAGTCGGGACTTGCCGGCCTGCCGGCGCCCGCGGACCGCGAGCATGCGGCCCTGCCCAGACGCGCGAACCTCATCAAGTTCCGAACGCAGCCTGGCAAGCTCACGTTGGCGTCCCCAGAACTCCACACGCACCTTCCCGACATGCACGACCAGAACATTCACGGCGGTATGTTACTCACGTGCGTGTC
>SLLJ01000332.1 GCA_007134165.1 Nitriliruptoraceae bacterium
GGCGGCGGCTGGTCGGGCACCGCCCACCCGGCGTCGGGTGGCGGCGGGGGTGGACGCTCCGGGTGCTGCTGGTCCACGTCGGCTCCCGGTCCTGGGATCGTCTGGAGACGACGGTACCGGTAGGACCGGGTCAGTCGATCAGGACCTCGTAGCCCGCGGTCAGCAATTCGTCGCGCAGCCGCCGTACGTGGTCGTGACCTCGGGTCTCGAGCTCGAGCACCACCTCGACCTGACCGAGCCGCAGGCGCCGCTCGAGCCGGTGGTGGGAGACGCCCAGCACGTTGGCCCGGGAGTCGGCGACCAGCCGCAACAGACTCAACAGCCCTCCGGGCCGGTCGGTGACCCGGGTGCGGATCGTCACGAACCGCCCATCGCTGCGCAGGCCGCCGGTCACCAGGTGCTGGAGCACCAGCGGGTCGACGTTGCCACCCGACAGGGTGGCCACGACCGGCCCGACGACCGGAGCGAGATGGCCGCCGAGCAGCGCGGCCACCGCCGCGGCGCCCGACGGCTCCACGACCAGCTTCGAGCGCTCGAGCAGCAGCACGACCGCACGCGCGAGCTCGTCGTCGGTGACCGTCACCACCTCGTCGACCAGGCTCTGGATGTGGGCCAGCGGCAGCGCACCGGGACGTTCGACGGCGATGCCGTCGGCGATGGTCTCGACCCGTTCGACCGCGACCGGGGCACCCGCCTCCAAGGACGGGCGGATGCCGTCGCAGCCGGCGGCCTGCACGGCCACGATCCGTACGTCGGGCCGCAGCGCCCGCAGAGCGACGGCCATGCCGGCGACCAGTCCCCCACCGCCGGCGCACACGACCACGGTCGCCACCTCGGGAACCTGCGCGACGATCTCGAGACCGACGGTTCCCTGCCCGGCGATGATGTCGGGATGGTCGAAGGGATGCACGAACACCTGCCCGTCCCGTTCGGCGGCGGTGAGCGCGGCCGCCAGGCTGTCGCCGAACGCGCCGGGTACCTGCTCGACGTGGGCGCCGTAGCGCTGGGTGGCCACCAGCTTGGGCAGCGGGGCATCGACCGGCATGAACACCGTGGCCGACACCCCCTGCAGGCGCGCGGCCAGCGCCACCCCCTGGGCGTGGTTGCCGGCCGATGCGCAGACCACGCCCGCAGCCCGCTGCTCGTCGGTCAGCGAGGCGATGCGGTGGTAGGCACCGCGCAGCTTGAACGACCCGGTGCGCTGCAGGTTCTCGCACTTGAGCAGCACCTCGGCCCCGACCGCCTCACCGATGGCCCGGGAACGCTCCACCGAGGTGCGGTTGAGGACGCCTTCCAGACCCAGCGCCGCCGCCCGCACATCCTCGAGGGTGACCAGGTCCATGCGGGCTCCGCTCGGCAGGGGGCACCACCCACGGTAGGCGGTGGTGGCCGGTCCGGTCCCCCGGTCGGTACCGCTTCACCTCCGGCCCATCGCCTCGGGTGACGCCGCGGATCCGGCATCGGCAGGTGCACGATCCATGGGCGCCGGCCTCACGCAGGACTCGGCTCCCCGGTCGTCTGGCATCGAGCGCGACCCTGCTTGTCCACAGGCTGGGAGCGTCCCGTGGTGCGCTGTGGGTGCCGGCCTGGTCTGCTCCGGGCCATGACGACCAACGCTGCCCTCGCTCCGCCCGGACGCGGACCAAGAAACCTGCCGGGCATCGACGTGCGCGCTCAGGCCATCGGTCGTGGACAGCACGGACTGGTCACCCGTCGGCAGCTCGACGCCGCCGGCGTGCTCCCCCGCAGCGTGCGACGCCGCCTCGCCGACGGCGACTGGCGCGCGGTCGGCCCGGGCGTGATCGACCTCGGCACCCACGACCCGAACTGGGAGCAGGGGCTGTGGTGTGCTCTGCTCGCCGCCGACCCGGCCCCGGCGTGGGCATCCCATCGGAGCGCCGCCTACCTGCACCAACTCTTGGACGTCCCCCGGCCCGCGGTCCACGACCTCACCGTGATCCGAGGCCATCGACGCCAACGCACCGATGCGTGCTTTCACGAGAGCCGACACCTGTCGGACGCCGAGGTGACGCGGGTCGACGGGATGCCGGTGACGACGGTCGCTCGGACGCTGCTCGACCTCAGCGCGGACACCGAGCCCCGCCGCTTCGAGATGCTCGTGTGGGACGCGGCGCGGCGAGAGCCACCGTTGCCGACCCAGCTCAGCGCCCTGCTGCTGCGCCATGAGCGACGACCGGGCACGCCGCCGCTGCGCGCCGTGCTCGAAGGTCTGCATCCGCAGATCGTTCGGGCCGGATCGCCGTTCGAGGTGGACGGCCTGCTCCGTTTCCGGGACGCCGGGCTGCCGTGGCCGACCCTCCAGCACGTCGTGCGGGACCGACGCGGGCAGTACCTCGTGCGGGTCGACGCTGCCTGGATCCACGCCCGGGTGATCGTGGAGTTCGACGGGGCTGCCTACCACCGCACGCCGAGGCAGCGTGCGCGGGACGAGCAGCGCCGCCAGCAGTTGGTGGAGCTGGGATGGCGGGTCGTGGTGCTGCGCCCCGAGGACCTGCACGGTCCGCGATTCGTCGCGGTCGTCGCTGAGCTACACCGGCTGGTGGGCCCGAGGTGAACGCCCGGGACGGCGCCGAGGTGGTGGGGAACTCGGGGCCCCCGACGATTGGTCGGCCACGATCGAGGTCCGGCCGCCGCCGGCAGCACCGGCCGGACCTCGGTGCAGCCAGCTAGAGGATCCCGCCCTCGGTCATGCGCTTGTAGTCGAGCACCCGGTCGAGCGTCTCGTCGGCTACGCCGTCCTCGACCGCGACCTCACGCAGGGTCTTGCCCTCCTTGTGGGCCTTCTTGGCCAGCCCGGCGGAGCGCTCGTACCCGATCTCGGGGACCAGGGCGGTGACCTGCATGAGGGAACGCTCGACGAGCACGGAGCCCTGACCGGTCTCCTCGGTGCCTTCGATGCACTTGTCGACGAACACGTGCGAGACCGCGGCGAGCAGCCGCTCGGATTCGATGACGTTGCGGGCCATCAGCGGGATCATCACGTTGAGCTCGAGATCACCGGACATGCCGCCGATGGTGACCGCGGCATCGTTGCCGATGACCTGGGCGCAGACCTGACGCACCGACTCGGGGATGACCGGGTTCACCTTGCCCGGCATGATCGAGCTGCCCGGCTGGATCTCGGGAAGCTGGAGCTCACCGAGTCCGGTCCGCGGACCCGACGACAGCCAGCGCACGTCGTTGGCGATCTTGTTGAGGCTGGCAGCGACCGTCTTGAGCGCCCCGGAGATCTCGACCAGCGCGTCACGCGCCCCCTGGGCCTCGAAGTGGTCCTCGGCCTCCCGGAAGGGAAGGCCGGTACGTTCGGCCATCAGCCCGATGACACGGTCGACGAACCCCGGTGGGCAGTTGAGGCCGGTGCCCACGGCGGTCCCACCGAGCGCCAGTTCGTAGACGGACTCCAGGGCCCGCTCAACGCGGGCGATGCCCAGCTCGATCTGCCGGGCGTAGCCGCCGAACTCCTGGCCGAGGGTGACGGGCGTGGCGTCCATCAGGTGGGTACGACCCGACTTGACGACCTCGGACCAC
>SLLJ01000069.1 GCA_007134165.1 Nitriliruptoraceae bacterium
CAGCCGCCCGGCTGTTCACGCCGCTGCGGCCGTCGCGTCAGGAGCGCAGCATGATCGCCGAGTTCCGTGAGTTCATCGCCCGCGGCAGCTTCATCGACCTCGCCGTGGGTTTCGTGATGGGTGCCGCCGTCACCGGCGTGATCAACGCCATCGTCGAACGGCTGCTGATGCCGCTGATCGCGGTTTTGGTCGGGCAGCCCGACTTCGAGTCCGTGGGCCAGTTCGCCTGCGAAGCGGGGGAGTGCGCCGGCAGCGTCGGCGCGGTGCTGACCGCGTTGGTCAACTTCGTGCTCATCGCTCTGGCGCTGTTCCTGATCATCAAGGCCTACAACCGCCTCAAGCGCGACCACCCCGAAGAGCCCGAACCGGAGGCCGAGCCCGACGACGTGGTGTTGCTGCGCGAGATCCGCGACGCGATGCGCGAGCGCAGCTGAGCCAGGCGCGGTCCCGGCGACTCAGGCCGGCGGCCGGGGCCCGCCGCCGTGTCCCTGGGCGATGGCCTCGTCGCTGAAGCGCTTGGCGATCGCGCGCTGCACGGCGCGGTTGGCGGCCTGCTGCATCGCCGCCTCGGACTCCGAGGCCCGCGAGCCGCGTGAGCCGGGCCGCACGTGCCCCTGCGCGCGGGCGGTGTCGGCGACCGCGGTGGCCACCACCGCGGCGACCGACCGGTCGAAGGGTGAAGGCACGATGTAGTCGGCGTCGAGGTCCTCACCGACGATCGAGGCGATGCTGCGCGCCGCGGCCACCTTCATCTCGTCGGTGACCGCGGTCGCCGCAGCATCGAGCAGCCCCCGGAACAGTCCTGGGAAGGCCAGCACGTTGTTGATCTGGTTGGGGAAGTCCGAGCGGCCCGTGGCCATCACCGCGACGTGTCCGCGGGCGACGTCGGGGTGGATCTCGGGGGTCGGGTTGGCCAGCGCGAACACGATCGGATCGGTGGCCATGGTCTGCACCAACTCCAGCGGTAGCGAGTTCGGTCCCGACACACCCACGAACACGTCCGCCCCGGCCAGCGCGACCTGCTTGCCGCCGGTCAGCCCCCGCGGGTTGGTCTGCCGGGCCAACCGGCGCCGGATCGGGTCCATGCCCGGACGCCGCCTGGGCTCCACGATGCCGTCGATGTCGACGGGCACGAGGTCCTCGATCCCCGCCGAGCGCAGCAGCGTCAGGATGGCCACGCCGGCCGCTCCGACGCCCTGCACCACCACGCGCAGGTCCTCGAGGGGCTTGTCGACCACCCGCGCGGCGTTCATCAGTGCGGCGAGCACCACGATCGCGGTGCCGTGCTGGTCGTCGTGGAACACCGGGATGTCGAGGCGCTGGCGCAGCTTGCCCTCGATCTCGAAGCAGCGGGGGGCGGAGATGTCCTCGAGGTTGATGCCCCCGAAGCCCGAGGCGATCCGCGCGACGGTGTCCACGAAGGCGTCCGGGTCCCGCTCGTCGACCAGGATCGGGTAGGCGTCGACCTGGCCGAAGGACTTGAGCAGCATCGCCTTGCCCTCCATCACCGGCAGGGAGGCCAGCGCCCCGATGTCGCCGAGCCCGAGCACCGCCGAGCCGTCGGTGACCACGGCCACCGAGTTCGACCGGATCGTGAGCCGGTAGGCGGCGGTGGGGTCCTCGGCGATCATGCGGCACATCTTGGCGACCCCGGGGGTGTAGACCAGGGCCAGGTCCTCCGGCCCGGTCACCGGACGGGTCACCTCGACGCTGATCTTGCCCCCGTCGTGGGCGGCGAGGATCTCGTCGCTGATGGCGAGCACCTCCACCCCCTCGAGGTCCACGAGCGCGGCGGCGACCTCGTCGGCATGCCCATCGTCGCGGACCTCGACGGTGACGTTACGGAACACGACGTGACGCTGCTCCTCGAGCCGTTCGGTGGCCACCACCTCGGCGCCCACCTCGTCGATGGCGAGCATGGCCCGACCCAGCACCCCGGCGGCGTGCTCGAGGGCGAGGCGTAAGGTGATGCGCTGGGGGAGCGGTGGCATGGGATCACCTTCGCGGTCGGGTCGGGCGGGTCAGTCGCGCTGCTCACGCTCGGCCCGGCGGGCCTGCCAGGGGGTCAGGCTCAGGCGCTGGGCCTCGCGGCGGCGGCCTTCGGCCAGGGCGAGGTTGGCCCGCTCCGCGCGTGCCGCCCGCAGGTGCCAGAACCGCGCCGCGCCCCCGAGCATGAGCGTGCCGAGCAGGGCGTTGACGACGGCGACCTGCCAGCCGTCCATCAGCCCGACCAGCCCGAGCAGGGGGCCGACCAGCCAGGCGTAGCGCCACAGGCGCTGCTGGCGCCGGGCGAGCACGACCGCGAGCGGCGCGTGCTTGCGGACCTCGACCGCCTGGCCGCGGTTGACCGCCCGCACGATCGCGCGCCGATCGGCGAGCGGCAGCGCGGCGAAGCGCCGACGGTGCTCGTCGCGGTCGGGGATCTTGGCCACGGCCGGCTCCTTGCGGGCGGGCGGCAGCCTACCCGGCCCTCGGCGCCGAACCCTGGGCATCCACGTCACGGAGGAGCCATGCTGAGCCGCCCGCGCCCCGATCCCCCCGGTCCCGGCCAGGAGTCGGTCTGGGACTACCCCCGTCCGCCGGCGCTCGTGCGCTCCGACGAGCACGTCGTGGTGGAGTTCGCCGGGCAGGTCATCGCCGACACCCGCGCCGCCTGGCGTGTCCTCGAGACTTCCCACCCGCCGACCTACTACGTGCCCCGTGACGACGTGCGCGTGGAACTGCTGGTGCCCTCACCGCGGCGCACGGTGTGCGAGTTCAAGGGGGTGGCCTCCTACGCCGACCTCGTGGTCGGCGAGCAGCGCGCGGCGCAGGCCTGCTGGTGGTACGAGCAGCCGACGTCGGACTTCGAGCCGCTGGCCGGCGCGGTGTGCTTCTACCCGGGCCGGGTGGACCGCTGCCTGGTGGACGACGAGGTGGTGCGCGCCCAGGACGGGGACTTCTACGGAAGTTGGATCACCTCGCGCGTCGTGGGACCCTTCAAGGGCGCGCCCGGCACCCAGTGGTGGTGAGCGCTGCCTCGTCTGCGACCGGGAGGTCATCCATGTCCGTGGTCAAGATCAACGTCATCGAGGTCCCCGAAGGTCGGGGCGGAGTGCTCGAGCAGCGCTTCGCCGCCCGGGCCGGCGAGGTCGAGACCGTCGATGGTTTCGAGTCCTTCGACCTGCTGCGCCCCACCGAGGGCACCGACCGCTATCTGGTGGTGACCCGGTGGCGCGACGAGGCCGCCTTCCAGGCCTGGCTGACCTCGTCAGCCTTCCAGCGGGGCCATGCCTCAGGCGGGCAGGCCCCCTCCGGTGACGCCCCCGCGGCCGTCGGCTCCGAGCTGTGGGGCTTCGAGGTGGTGACCAGCGCCGCCGCCCGACCCGCCTGACGCCGCCCGACTTGCCTGACGCCGCCCGACCCGCCTGAGCTGATCGCGACGGGCTCACCGTTCCGGTTCCCCAGGGGCGGGTCGGTAGCATCGTGCCGTGGGTCGGGGGTGGGCCCGCCGCTCCCGACCGTCATCCCTCCCGACCGTCATCCCTCCCGACTGTCATCGCTCCA